>CAKPST010000040.1 GCA_934183355.1 uncultured Prevotella sp. | reverse complement strand
GCCCTCTTCAGCGCTTTAAAGCTTTTTTTATATTATTACAGAGTCTGCTTAACCTCTACCTCAGTGAAGGTCTCCAATATGTCACCCACCTGGATGTCGTTGAAGTTGACGAGCGAGATACCACACTCGAAGTTGGTGGCAACCTCCTTAACGTCGTCCTTATAGCGCTTGAGGGCAGCAATCTCGGCTGTGTGAACCACGATACCGTCGCGTACGACACGAGCCTTGTCTACGCGGTGAACCTTGCCTTCTGACACGTAAGCACCAGCAACGGTACCAACCTTAGAGATCTTGTAAACCTCGCGCACCTCAACCTGACCAGTGATAACCTCCTTCTTGACCTTGTCGAGCATACCAATCATGGCTGACTTAACGTCGTCGATAGCGTCGTAGATGACTGAGTAGGTGTTTATTTCAACGCCTTCCTGGTCGGCGAGCTTACGAGCTGCAGCCGAAGGACGTACCTGGAAGCCTACGATGATAGCATCTGAAGCATCGGCAAGTGTAACGTCGCTCTCCGAAATCTGACCAACTGCCTTGTGAATAACGTTCACCTTGATCTTCTCGGTAGAGAGCTTGATGAACGAATCAGACAGAGCCTCGATAGAACCGTCGGTGTCACCCTTAACGATGATGTTAAGCTCCTTGAATGAACCAAGGGCAATACGGTGAGAGATGTCCGAGAGGGTGAGACGCTTCTGTGTGCGCAAGCCCTGCTCACGCTGCAACTGTAGACGCTTGTTGGCGATGTCGCGTGCCTCCTGCTCGGTCTCCAGAGTGTGGAATGAGTCACCGGCTGTCGGCGCACCATTCAAACCAAGGATGATAGCTGGCTCAGAAGGTCCGGCGCTCTCGATGCGCTGGTTGCGCTCGTTGAACATAGCCTTGATACGACCCCATGATGTACCGGCGATGATGTTGTCGCCTACGCGCAGTGTACCGTTAGAGACGAGCACTGTAGACACATATCCACGACCCTTGTCGAGTGAAGACTCGATGATAGAACCAGTAGCCTTGCGGTTGGGGTTGGCCTTGAGGTCGAGCATTTCAGCCTCAAGCAACACCTTCTCAAGGAGTTCGTTGACAGCGACACCCTTCTTGGCACTGATTTCCTGGCACTGATACTTGCCGCCCCAGTCCTCGACGAGGAGGTTCATGGCAGCGAGTTCCTCGCGTACACGGTCAGGATTAGCACCCGGTTTGTCTATCTTGTTGATGGCAAATACCATCGGAACGTTGGCAGCCTGAGCGTGTGCGATGGCCTCCTTGGTGGTAGGCATCACTGCGTCGTCGGCAGCGATGATGATGATGGCGACGTCGGTAACCTGAGTACCACGAGCACGCATGGCTGTAAACGCCTCGTGACCCGGAGTATCGAGGAACGTAATCTTACGTCCGTCCTCCAACTGTACGTGGTAGGCACCGATGTGCTGTGTGATACCGCCAGCCTCACCAGCGATAACGTTAGTCTTGCGAATGTAGTCGAGCAATGATGTCTTACCGTGGTCTACGTGACCCATTACGGTTACGATTGGAGCACGCGGAACGAGGTCGTTCTCGTCGTCCTCTACCTCGGTGATAGCCTCCTGCACCTCAGCGCTGACATACTCGGTCTTGAATCCGAACTCCTCAGCCACGAGGTTGATGGTCTCGGCATCGAGACGCTGGTTGATAGACACCATGATGCCCACGCTCATGAGTGTACCGATGACCTGGTTGACTGAGACATTCATCATTGTAGCCAACTCGGATACGGTAACGAACTCGGTGAGCTTCAGTGTCTTACTCTCCTTCTTCTCCTCGCGACGCTCCTCGTTCATCTTCTCCTGAGCAGCCTCACGCTTCTCCTTACGATACTTGGCACCCTTCTTGGTCTGATTCTGCTTGTTGGTGAGACGTGCGAGTGTCTCCTTAACCTGGCGTGCAACATCCTCGTCGCTCACTTCAGCAGGCTTCTGCTGTCCGCCACGGTTGCGGTTCTTCTTCTTGTTCTTGTTGCTTGAACCGGCGTTGCCGTTGTTGTTCTGCTTGCCGCCGTTGCCTCCACCAGGCTGGTTGGATGCGGCATTGATGTCCACGCGCACCTTGTTGATGCGTTCGCGCTTCTTCTTGTCGCCACGCTGCTGCTGCGACTTCTCCTCGCGCTCCTTACGCTTCTCCTCCTTCGACTTCTTCTTAGGGCGAGTGCTCTGATTGATAGTCGAGAGGTCGATTTTGCCCAACACGTTCACCTTAGGTGTGTTGAGCATCTTCTTCTCGCTCTTGGTGGTGAACAGTGTAGTTTCTGACTTTGTTGTTTCAGCCGTCTGCGTCTTGGCAGCGTCGGCGGTCTTAGTAGCTGCTACAGCAGACTTAGACTCTTGTTGCTTCTCTTGTTTGTTGTGCTCTTTGTTCTGAACCACAGGCTTCTGATTTTGTTTGTTTTCCGTCTTTTCCACTTTCACTTCGGCAGGAGCCGGTTTCTGTGGCTTATTGTCTTTGTTTACCGGCTTCTGACTGACGGCAGCAGTCTTCACCTGAGTCTCCGTACGAGCCTCAGGTTTGGCTGGTTTTCTATCAGAAGTCTTCTTGTTGAGACTGTCAAGGTCGATTTTTCCAAGCGGCTTATACTGCTGCTTAGCTACAGGCGAAGTAGCGTCTTGTGCGCTGCTGTCGTCCTTCGACTTCTTCTCTTTCGGCTTCTTCTGCAAGAGTTTCTCTGCTTGAGAGCGCACCTCCTTGTCCTGCTGGAATGCTCCGGCAAGCGCGGCATACTGCGCATCGCTCAGTTTGAAGCTCGGCTCAGCCTTCACTTCTCCCAGATCGTTTCTCTTTTCGAGGAACTCCACTGCCGTCTGGAGTCCTATGTTCAACTCTCGTAATGCTTTGTTTAACCTGATGCTCATATTTTATAGTTTTAAAAGTAAAAGAGTAAAAGAGTAAAAAAGTAAAACGTCTGCCTACTCCTGCCCTCGCTTTCTAAGCATGGACAACAACGTTGCCCTGCGGTTGTGGGCTACTCGTTTTACGTCTTCCCTTTTTGCTTGATATTTATTTTAGAAATGTTACTGTTCAAGATACTCGCTAAGGGAGTCCCGAAAATCCTTGCGGACTCCGAAGCTCCCTTATGTAAGTTTCTTCTTAATTCTCGAACTCAGCGCGTAGCACCTTCAGCACGTTATCGACGGTCTCCTCTTCGAGGTCGGCCTTCTCTACGAGCATGTCGCGCGGTGCGTTGAGCACAGCCTTGGCAGTGTCGAGACCGATGCCCTTGATGGCATCGATAACCCACTGGTCGATTTCGTCTGAGAACTCGTCGAGGTAGATATCCTCGTCAGCCTCGTCGCCATTAACCTCACGGAATACGTCGATGGTGTACTCGGTGAGCATTGAAGCGAGCTTGATGTTCATACCGCCACGACCGATGGCAAGGCTCACCTCCTCGGGTTTGAGATATACCTCTGCCTTCTTGTTCTCCTCGTCGATGTTGATGCTTGACACCTTGGCAGGTGCAAGAGCACGCTGGATGAAGAGCTTGGTATTGGCTGTGTAGTTGATGACGTCGATATTCTCGTTGCACAGTTCGCGAACGATGCCGTGAACGCGGCTACCCTTGACACCTACGCATGCTCCTACTGGGTCGATGCGCTCGTCGAAGCTCTCTACAGCCACCTTAGCACGGTCGCCCGGCATACGTGCGATGCGACGGATGGCGATGAGTCCCTCGGCAATCTCGGGCACCTCAGCCTCAAGCAGACGCTGGAGGAATGTTGGGCTTGTACGTGAGAGAATAATCTTCGGGTTGTTGTTCTCGTTGTCAACGCGCTCAATGACGGCGCGGATAGTCTCGCCCTTGCGATACTGGTCGGCAGGAATCTGCTCTGCCTTAGGAAGGATAAGCTCGTTGTTCTCGTCGTCCACCACGAGCACCTCGCGCTTCCACACCTGGTAAACCTCGGCTGCAATCACCTGACCCACACGGTCCTTATACTTGTTGTACAATGAGTCGTGCTCAAGCTCGAGAATCTTCGAGGCGAGAGTCTGGCGCAAGTTGAGGATGGCGCGGCGTCCAAACTTAGCAAACTCGACACGCTCTGACACGTCCTCGCCCACCTCGTAGTCGGGCTCAATCTTGCGGGCTTCCTTGAGAGCAATCTGCTTGTTCTCGTCCTCCACCTCGCCGTCGGCTACAACCACACGGTTGCGATATATCTCGAAGTCGCCCTTATCGGGGTTGACGATGACGTCGAAGTTCTCGTCGCTGCCGAATATCTTTGCCAGAACGTTGCGGAAGCTCTCCTCCAGAACGCTCACAAGAGTGGTGCGGTCAATGTTCTTGGTCTCCTTGAATTCCTTGAACGAGTCGAACATGCTCACCACGTCGTCTTTCTTTACTGCTGCCATAGCTTATTTGAAATTTATTAAGTATTTTGTATATTTCACTTTATCCATCTGGAAGTCGCGGTCTACCACAACAAGCTGCGGACGCTTCTTGCCTTCCACTTTTTGCTTCTCTTGCATGGTGACGGTGAAGTTGTCACCCTCAACGCTCTTCAGCACACCTTTGTATTTCTTGCCGTCGGCATCGAGCACTTCCACTTCCTTGCCCACAAAGCAGTGATACTGCTGTGGCACCTTGAAGGGCTGTCCAAGTCCGGCGGAGCCAACTTCAAGTTCATAGTCTTCCTCGTCGCGGCTCAGGTGGTCTTCGATGTAACGGCTCAGTTCTACGCAGTCCTCAATCCACACTCCGTCAGCGTGATCGATTTCCACAACGATACGGTCGTCGGGGCTTACTTCGATGTCGACAAGAAAATACTCCTTGCCGTCAAGCCACTCATTAACGATACTTTTTACGGTGTTTTTGTCTATCATATATATATATTAGAGAATAAAAAATGAGGAGCTCTCTTGGAGCCCCTCATTCCACTGAACGATGCAAAATTACGAATTTTTTACAACGTAAGCAAATATTTTCTGCATTTTCTGTATACATAGTAGCATTTACCTATTATTGACCGATAGTATTCCTAATGGTCCTGTTGATGTAGCTCTGTATTTTATAAGCTTTTTGCCGTTGGCAGTGAGTCCGTTGTTGTTGAGGTCGTACTCTCGCTTGCACTTTGGACATGTGGCGATGCCTTTGGCATTCATGGTGAGTCGATAGTTTGCCATGTTTGTCTCGTAGTAGCAGTTGGGGCATTGTGAGTCGTAGCAATAGAATATTGCGGGCGACGACAGATTGCCGTAGCCGACGATGATGCCTGTGCGTGAGTTGACCCCCAACTCGCGTGATGTGCGAATGTCGTCGCCATTGGCTTTCTGCTTGGAGTTGAGTCCTTGGTTTGACTCGAAGTAGAAGTAGACGCTCTGCTGCTCCATGCCCTCTGACACTCGACAGAAAACACCGGGCGACATGGGATTGAGGGCGCTCTGCAATGTGGGGTCTTGGTGTATGGAGTTGTTGAAGATGAAGTAGGCACGGAGCGACGAGTAGTCGAACGACTCCTTGGCGCAAGATGTGGCAAGCAGAAGGAAGAAAGCGAGAATTAGGGTGGTGAAGTGGTGATGTTTCATAAGAAACGATGTAAAGTTATTTATATAAGGCAACCATATCTTATTTCCTTTTTGTTTACTTCAGCAAATTGCCCTCAGCCTCATCCACACGCTCAAAGTGGAACTCACCGAGTGTCTTGTCCATCAGCTCTGCTATGCGGTCGTTGCACAGATTGCCCATTGAACCTTCGTGTGTATGATGTATGTTGTGGTCGGCACGGAACGTGCCATTCTCTATCTCCATACCCACCTGCTTGTAGGCATCACGGAACGGAGTGCCAGCTGCTGCCAGACGATTCACCTCCTCAACAGAGAACATCGGGTCGTACATTGGGTTGTCGAGGATATGCTCGTTCACCTCTATGCGCTCGATGATGTATGCAGCCATGCCGAGACAGTCCTTGAGTTCGGCGAAAGCTGGGAGGAACACTTCCTTGATAATCTGCAAGTCGCGAAAGTAGCCTGTCGGCAAGTTGTTCATGATGAGCTGTATCTGTGTAGGCAAGCTCTGTAGCTTATTAGCCTTGGCACGTATCAACTCAAATACGTCGGGGTTTTTCTTGTGTGGCATGATAGACGAGCCAGTGGTACACTCCTTAGGCAACTTGACGAAAGCGAAGTTCTGACTATTGAACATGCAAGCATCAAACGCCAACTTAGCCACTGTGCCTGCTACCGAAGCAAGGGCGAAAGCCACATTGCGCTCCATCTTGCCGCGTCCCATCTGGGCATACACCACATTGTAGTCCATAGAGTCGAAGCCGAGCAGACGTGTCGTCATCTCGCGGTTTAATGGGAACGACGAGCCATATCCTGCTGCCGAACCGAGAGGGTTGCGGTTGGTCATGCGGTAGGCTGCAAGCAAGAAGAGCATGTCGTCGGCAAGCGACTCGGCATGTGCGCCAAACCACAAACCGAACGAGCTGGGCATGGCTATCTGCAAATGAGTGTAGCCAGGCATGAGCACGTCCTTAAACTGCTCGCTCTTCTTCTGTAACTCGCGGAACAGAGCGTCGGTGGCTTCCACCACCTCGCGCAGTTCGTGACGAGTGAAGAGTTTGAGATCGACAAGCACTTGGTCATTACGTGAGCGTCCCGAATGAATCTTCTTGCCCATGTCGCCCAGACGGCGTGTGAGCATCAGTTCCACCTGCGAGTGAACATCCTCCACACCCTCCTCGATGACGAAGGTGCCTTGCTGACACTCGGCGTAGATATTCTTCAGTTCGGCGAGGAGCTGTCGCAGCTCATCCTTCTGCATTAATCCAATCGACTCCAACATTGTGATGTGCGCCATAGATCCGAGCACATCGTATTTGGCGAGATAAATGTCGAGTTCGCGGTCGCGTCCCACAGTGAAACGCTCTATCTCCTCATTGACGGAGAAGTTCTTTTCCCAAAGTTTGCTTGCCATAATTATATAGTTTTTTTTCATAAGACCCCTGCCCTCCCCTATAGAAAAAAGGGCAACAACATGCCACTCCCTCCCTATTGGGGGAGGGGGTGGTGGATGTGGGGCTTTTTATTTAGTTATACTGAACCATTTGCAATACGTCGGCTATCTTCTCGATGCCTTCCTGCAGAGGCTTCTTCACCATCTGCTTGATAAACATATTCAGCTCTGCTCTGATGGTGAGCTTCATCTTGCACGATGTAGATGTCACAGGCAACAGCTGAATCCAGAAGTTGAACGGAATGGGACTCTGCTCGGTCTCAAACTTGATACACTTGGGCTCCTCGCGGTTCACCACACGCAACTTAATCTGTCCCACTGGCGGCACGTTCACCGACAGCGTGTCCTGGTCGAACTCAAGGTCCTGAATCTTCTCAGCCTGCTTGCGTGCTTCCTCGGGCATAGAATCCTTCATCAGCTCGTAGCGCTCCTTGAGTTTCTGGAGATTGTTGAGATCGCTCAGCTTGTCGTATACGTTCTGCTGCGGATACGGAATCTGACGTATTGAACTCTCGAATGTACTTGTACTCATATATTTCTCGTGTTCTTCTCTTACTTCTTCCAGTTAGCTGGGTCCTTGCGCCACTCGGCGAGCACCTCAAGGTCTTCCTTCTTGATGTAGCCAGTCTCAGCAGCAATAGCTGTGGTATGCTCGTAGTCGGAGAGAGTAACGAGGCGCACATTGGCAGCCTTGAAAGCCTCCTCAGCAACGGGGAATCCGTATGTGTAGCTTGCTACCATGCCCACTACCTCGAAGCCTGCCTTGCGCAGAGCGTCAACAGCCTTGAGCGATGAGCCACCAGTAGAGATAAGATCCTCTACAACCACTACCTTTGCACCCTCAGGGATAGTGCCCTCAATCTGGTTGCCCATGCCATGATCCTTCGGCTTTGGACGAACATAGCAGTAAGGCAGCAGCAACTCGTCGGCTACGAGAGCGCCCTGTGCGATGGCACCAGTGGCAACGCCAGCAACGGCAGTAGCCTCTGGGAACTCAGCATGGATGAGATGTACCAACTCCTGCTTTACGAAAGAGCGCAACTCAGGATAAGCCAGAGTCTTGCGGTTGTCGGTATAGATTGGCGACTTCCAGCCTGATGCCCATGTGAACGGATCGTTTGGCTGAAGCTTGATAGCCTTTACTTCAAGAAGTTTTGATGCGAAGTCTTTTTTCAGTGTACTCATTGTTATATTTATTTTAGTTGTTTATGATTAATAAATGGCATCACAAACTGATAGCCAATGCAAATGTAAAGAAAATTTTTGAGATACGAATACATGTAATGTGTAATTCGTGTTTTTTATAAATATATCACACCAAAAAAGGCGACACAAAGCACCTCTGCCCTGTATCGCCCTTATGGACTATCGTGATTGTTATTTTGTTTATTTCACCATCACTTTCTTTACCGAACCATTAGACATCTTGACAATAGCAATGCCCTTCTGATTCTTGCCTATTCTCATGCCGTTGACATTATAGCGTGCAACTTCCTTAGCCACCTCAGGAGCTATTGTAGCGTCGGCTATGCCGGTGCTCGGGTCGTATCCCTTGACACTGATGACAATCTGCTCGTTAAGTTCGCCGGCGGCATTCTTAACAATGCCCGCAGGCACTACAAGTGTATACACCTTATCAGCATCGTTTGCATAAGACATAGTGTATGAGTCATAATCAGCAGCCCAAATACGCACTGTCTCCTTGCTTGACGAAGGATATGTAACATACCACGCGTCATCTGGTTCAAGCACCTTACCTGCCAAAAGCGGATTGCCACCAGTTGCGCTCACTCTAAGATAAGCCTCTGGATTCTTCTCAACGATTGTCACTGGCTCACCGAAAGTGATGTCAAATGAAGCGCTGAAATTTTTATTCGTGAATGCGTCACCATTAGCAGGACTTGTAGACTCTACAGCAAGCACAGCCTTGTCGCTCTCCTTCAAAGAGAAATAGTCGGTCCAGTACTGGCTGCTATAGCTCTTTGACGAGCCCTTTGGAATGTTCACTGATGTAGCCTTTACTTTGTAGAATGGGCTGTCATACTCCTCATATACACCTACAAACTCAGGAGCCTTTGAACCTTCGCATGTAATAGTAGCGAGATTGGCGCTATTATGGAAAGCGTGTGCGTATATATACTGAACAAGCGATGGTATCACAACAGATGTGATGCCATTGTTGCCAGCAAACGCTCCGTCGCTAACAATAGACATATTAACCGGCAAACGCAATTCGCCAGAGAGATTTGTGGCGGCAAAGCCTTGCTCACCGATAAATATCAACGAGCTTGGGAAGTTGATTTCCTTCAAAGCCGACTGACAGAAAGCATAATCATCAATGGCGAGAATGCCCTTAGGCAGAGTAACCTTCTCTACCTCACTACCCCAGAATGCTCCACCATTAATACCAATACACTTGCTTGCAACATTGACACTCTTCAATCCCTTCATCTGAACAAGATAGAGCAGACTATTGTCCTTAGAATAGAGCACACCGTCAACAAGTTTGAAATTGGCATTATTGCTATCAATAGTCAAATCGCTTATTGATGTCATTGAGAAAGCGCAAGAGCCAAGTTTCTCAAGTGAGGCTGGCAAATTTATTGCCTTAACACCCGAGCAGTTGAGGAAAGCCTCATCGCCAATCTCCTTTACAGATGCAGGCAAGGTGACTGATGTGAGAGCCTTACAATCATAGAACGCTCCGACACCAATGCTCTCTATATTTGCAGGCCAATTAATATCGACAAGTTTGTCACACCTGAGGAACATCTTGGCTGGAATATTTTTCATATCATCAGCCAATGTCACCTTAGTAACAGGAGTGCGATAGAAGATAGACGGACCCATCTCTTTCACATCGCCCTCAAACTTCACCGTCTTCAACTTCCTGGCAGTGAAAAAAGCGCTATTACCAATATATTGAACAGAGGCTGGAATGTCGATATTTTCGATACTTGAAGAGTTGAAAGCATAGTCACCAATATAAACAAGCTTTGACGGCAGTTTGATTTCAGTAAACTGAGTTGTGCCGAATGCTCTTCTGTAAATAGAATCGACAGTTTCAGGCATTGTCAAGTTTGTAATCTTGCTATAATAAAAAGCCTCCTCACCAATACTATTCACCGTATAGCTGACACCTTCGTGTTCTACTTTAGCAGGAATATCAACATACAACTCAGACGTTGCAACACCTGTCACACGTGCTGTTGAGGCAGATATCGTTTGAAACTTCAATCCGTCTTTTTCAAAATTAATGGTTTGTGCACTCATAGCTATTGAGCTACCAAGCGAGACAATCATAAGTAGAGCTTTTTTCATAAGCATCAATAATGCAACACTATTGTTTAAAATACTTTTCATTGCCTAAGCTACAACATCAGTTTGTATTTATAATCATTAGAGCGACGCAGCTTAGGATTTTGTCATGTCGTAGAATCTCTTGCTTTAGTGTTGCTAAGAAAAGAAGCAAATTCGACAACCGACTTGGCAAAGATACTAAAAAAGCAGTAATAATCAAACAATTTGATAGCATTTTTACTCGTAAAACATTAAATTAATACATTTAGCATCGTAAATCAATCAAATACATTATCATACACAATAATATATGACTACCAAATGGGTACAAACAAAAAAAAGAGTCATTCCGAAGAATGACTCTCTCTGTAAGTGGTACCACCAGGAATCGAACCGGGGACACAAGGCCAATTATAGACAATGTCAGTCCTTTGCTCTACCAACTGAGCCATGGCACCAAATGGGTATAAAAAAAAGAGTCATTCCGAAGAATGACTCTCTCTGTAAGTGGTACCACCAGGAATCGAACCGGGGACACAAGGATTTTCAGTCCTTTGCTCTACCAACTGAGCTATGGCACCATCTGTGTGTGTTGCTTAATTGCGGGTGCAAAGGTATGACTTTTTTCTTAATCCTCCAAATTTTTCGGCAATTATTTTTACATTTTCTTTTCCCAAAGCACCATCCATCAATGCTCTATCACCACTCCACCAATGTTCACCCACCACCCCACCAACGCCAAAAACATATCAAAATAAAATATTTATCGCATAAATACTTTCTATTTGATATATATTTTATATCTTTGCAAACATTACAAAAGAAATTTAAATCATAAATAATCCAATAAATTTTTAAACCATTAAATGTCTATTTGCATGAAACAGCGTTACACATTCAGTTACGTAGCCGCATGGATAGCCATGTTGCTCGTAGGTTTGTGCGCTCTCCCATCAAGAGTGGCGGCACAGACCACTATCAGTTTCCAGGAGGATTTCGACTATCCGCTGGGCAATCTCTACAAGCAAGGAGGATGGATGCGCTATGGCTCAAACGAAGTAGCGCCCATTCAGGTGGTCGACAAGGTGCTCACCTACGAGGGATACAGCGACGGCACCAAGGGCAAGAGCGTGAAACTCGGCAATATAAAGTCGGCTGAAGACCTACACGCACGATTCACCGACAACGACGAGGGCATCAAGACGGGCAGCATCTACATGTCGGCACTCATCAATGTAGAGTCGCAGCCGTCGAAAGACTGCTATGTCTTAGCACTGGAACCTCGCACCAGAAGTTCGGTAGTAGCCGAGGGTACAAACCCTACTGAGCTTGGAAGAGTGTATATTGGCAAGAGCGAGAACGCCGACGAATTCAAGATTGGCGTGGAGCGCGGTGGTGCCAAGCCCGTATACTCCAAAGAGTCGTACAAGTTGGGACAGACTTATCTCGTTGTGTTGCATTATGAGATTAAGGCAGAGCAGAAAGACAATGTATATCTGTATGTCAACCCGGCAAGTCTGAAAGTAGAACCAACAACAGCCAGCGCCATGATTGACGGAACCAACTGGACGGGATCGGCTATCAAGTCGCAGGGCATGCAAGGCGTTGAACTGCGCCAAGGCACTAATGCCACTATCACTGCTCCCGAACTATACGTATCGGCACTGCGCGTATCCGACAGCTACGCCGGACTCTTCGGTGGCAAGAGCGAGGACAAGACTCCTAAACTCAATGTCGCCAAAAAGTCGCTCGTCTTGGGCAGTACCTATGCCGACGACATATACAACGAGACTATCACCGTAACTGGAGCCAATCTCAAGGGAGATGTCAGCGTAGAGTCGTCGTCTGCCAATATCACTGTGTCGCCAACGTCTCTCGCACAGGCTGACGTAGAAAGTGGCGATGGTGCCAAACTGAACATTCGCATCAAATACACTGAGGGCGAACAAAAAGAAACTATCACGCTGAAGAGCGAGGGTGTAAAGGATGTGGTGATAAATGTGTCATGGACAGGTTGCCGTGTCAACGATATTGCAAGCATCGACGCCTTGTACAAGGAGAACCCTGATGACGGACTCACATATCGCTATACGGGCGAGGCTGTCATCACCTTCATCGACAAGACCGATGACAAGAATACATATTATCTACAGGATGCCACTGGCGCAATAGCTGTGGCTGACGATTACAACATCGTTACTGCAAAGCACAACGTGGGCGACAAGGTGACAGGCACCATTCTTGGACTCCAAGAAACGTTTGGCACACTGCTCGGCATAGCTTTCAACACACATGTAGGCAACCTGATTTCTACTGGAAACACCGTGGAACCTACAGAGGCAACAATCGCCGAACTGGAGGCTGCACCCAAGAACTATGTGCAGAAGTTGGTGCGTGTGAGTGGTGTCAAGTTTAAGGATGTGGCTGACGGAGCCACCTTCGCCAACGGCATGGCACAGCCCATCATCACCGACGGAACCAAGGAAGCCAAGGTGCGCATCTTCAAGAACACCACACTCATAGGCAAACCAATTCCTACTTCAGAAGTTACACTCACCGGTCTGTTCACATCTGCCAAGGCTCTCATCATCGCTCCACGCGGCATCGAGGACATCGCCGAGCAGACTACGGGTACTCCGTCGCTTGAAGCTACGGTGACAAAGGCCGAAGTGATAGCTGGAGTTGTGGGCAAGGAAGTCACGGCTGCCACCATCCATGTGTCTGCCAAGAACATGCCGGCTACCACAATACTTGAGATTACGGGTGCTGGCAAGGCTCACTTCGCGCTCTCTACATCCGAGATACAGAAGGGTTCGAGTGAGACGGATGTCATCGTGACATACAAACCGACGACTGTGGCTAAGCACCGCGCCTATATCTCTATCGACTGTCCGAGCGTTCCCGACCAGTCGAAGTCGATAATGCTCGACGCATACGCTATCGACGAGCAGAACCCACCTTCGGTGAAACTCAATCCGCAGACGTTTGCTAAGTTCAGCGCTAAGGCTGGCGAGACTCAGGAGCAGACTATCGAGATTACCACTTCGGGAATGCCCGACTATGGCAAGATTGTGGTGAAGGACGCAGGAGAGTTCCGTCTGAACAACACGATGCTCATGAAGAACATGAAGAACACCGTGAAGGTGACATTTGCGCCTAAGAAGGCTGGCACCTACTCCACACAGCTTGTCATCACAGCTCTCGGTATGGCTGACGTGACTGTACCAATCGAGGGTGTTGCCACCGACGGCACAGCAGTAGATCCAACCAAGGAGGGCGACGAGTTTAAACTCTCTGACGCCAAGCCTGTGACAATGCTCAACGAGACATTCGACAACATCACCGAGCGCAACAAGGCATTCCATCTGGAGGGATGGACCAACTCTGCTATCGAGGGCAACCGAGCATGGTGGGGATATAGCTTCCTCGACACCGACGAGTCGGCTGGAGAGAAGGTGGCAAAGGTGACTGCATACGACTCAAACGTGGAGGACGGAAGTGAGACTCCAGTTCAGATGATGCTCGTGACACCAGCGCTCGACTTCAAGAACGCTGCATCTAAGATGTTCACATTCCGTGTACGTGGCGACTATTTGCAGGACAACCAGACCGACAAGCTCGAACTTGTATACATCGACCTTGAGGATGGCGAGCCTTACATTGCTCCAGTGGGCGGATTCAATATGCCGTGTACTAAGGACGCAAGCGGCGAATGGAACGAGTTCCACGTCGATCTCACCGGACAAGAACTTGCCGACAAGTTCTTCATGGGCTTCAGATTCAACAGCACTCGCGGACGTACAAACTCTGCCACCTACTACATCGACGACGTGACATACGGACGCACCGACATTGCCATCATACGACCTGACAAGGCAAGCCTCGAATTTGTGGCTCAGATGGGCAAGGACGCTCACTCGGACATCGTGACCGTAGCTACCGAAAACCTCACTTCGCCACTCAAACTAAGCATCGGCGGAGCCAACAAGTCGAAGTTTAAGCTCTCTACAACTGAACTGCCGGCTGAGGGTGGCACATTCAACGTGGCATTCAACTCTGACGTAGAGGGTGTACACGTGGCTTATGTGAAACTCGCATCTCGCGGTGCTGCCGACAAGTATGTGGAGTTGGCGGTGAACAATACCATACAGACTGGCATCGACGCCATCACTGCCACACCAGCACACATCACCATATACGACCTCGCTGGCAACCGCATAGCTGAGCGACAGAACGCTACTCCTGCTGAGGCTGTCAAGGGACTCGCTGCTGGCGTATACGTGATAAAGACGGCTACCGACAACAGCATCAATACATACAAGGTGCAGCTGCCATAACACAGCCACTCAAATAATTTAAGGGGGCAAGGCTATAAAAATAATATAGCTTTGCCCCCTTATTTTATACTTTAATTCACTACCTTTGCATCATATCACCTAATGAACCACACCTGAATATGGAACAACTCCTTCACTACATCTGGAAACACCGCATTCTGCCCTTGCACGAACTGCGCACCACCGACGGACAACTCGTCGAAATAATAGACCCGGGACTGCACAACAGCAATGCCGGTCCCGACTTCTTCAACGCCAAACTGCGCGTCAACGGCACCATGTGGGTGGGCAACGTGGAGATACATGAGAGGTCGACCGACTGGTTTATGCACTGCCACGATCACGACCCTGCCTACAACAACGTGGTGTTGCATGTGGCATCGGTGATTGATGCTGACGTGGTGACTGCCGACGGCTCGCATCCGCCGCAGATGGAATTGCACGTTCCGCAACATATCATGCAGAACTATCGCCGTCTATTGGCTGCCGACCGCTATCCACCGTGCCGCGAGACGGTGATGCAACTGCCGCGACTCACCACACATGCCTGGATGAGTGCGCTCGTAGCCGAGCGACTTGCCGACAAATGTGCCGCCATATCCCATCGAGTAGAGGCGGCTGGCGGTTCATGGGAGCAAGCATTCTTTGCCACCATAGCACGCAGTTTCGGGTTTGGAGTCAACAGCGAGGCATTTGAGCAATGGGCAACGCTGTTGCCACAAATGCAAGTGGCTCACCACCGCGACGACCCATTCCAGGTGGAGGCGCTGTTCATCGGCACCGCCGGACTGCTCGACACAGCCGCCATGAACGACCGCCAACGCACAGCCGCCATGTCCGACCCCTACTTCATACGGCTGCAACGCGAGTGGAACTATCTCGCTCACAAGTTCTCGCTCACAGCCATGCCACGCCAAACGTGGCGATTCATGCGTCTGCGTCCACAGAACTTCCCATACATACGTCTCTCGCAACTCGCCATGCTCTATTGCTCGCGCCATGCCGACCTCAGCATAATAGCCGCCTGCCCCACCCTCGCCGACGTGCGCCAGGCTCTGTCGACAGAGGTGAGCGAATACTGGCGCACCCACTACACCTTCGGCAATAGCAGCACAGAGAACGCCAAACACCTCTCTGCCTCGTCCATCGACCTGCTCATCATCAACGCCGTAGTGCCAATGCTGCACGCCTACGGATGCCACCGCAAGGACGAACGCCTATTGGCTCGTGCCGCCGAATTTCTGGAGACACTTCCACCAGAGGACAACACCCACATACGTCTATGGCGCGAATGTGGCATCAACGCCGACAACGCAGCCGACACACAAGCCATAATTCAACTGCACACACGCTACTGCGAGTGCAAAGAATGTCTGCGATGTCGATTTGGCTATCACAGCATGAAGAGAACGGACAAAGAAGGATGAGGAGAATGGACAAAGAAGGACAAAGAGAATGGACAGAGAAGGACGAGGAGAACAGACAGATGAGAATAGCAAAACAATGTTTTTCTTCGTTTAATCTGCAATACTGCAATTCCGTTCCCAGCCATCACACCTAACATTCTGTGCAACAGTCTATTAAGCATGATTGCAGATGCTTGCAGTTCACTCAATAAATCTGCAATCATCTGCAATCATCTGCAATTCAATAAAACTAAAATTAGCCAACATTGGAGGGACAACCTCCGAGCCGTAACACTCTGCCATGCCCTCGAACACACAATTTCAAGCCCTCGTACTCACAATACTAAGCCCTCGTACTCACAATACTAAGCCCTCATACTCACAATACTAAGCCCTCGTACACATTCTACAACAGCTTATGTATTTTTCAATCACGAGCACCATTGTCTACTCACCATTCCGTCAATAAACAATGATGGCAGATACGCCACTAAAAATGGCAGATAGGATGGTAGATTTCGCCCTTCTCAGCATATCTGCCATTCACGTTTACTCATTATGTATCAACACATTACAAAGATAAAGACCATCAAAATGGCAGATGGTAGATGAAAACGAAAACATTATATGCAAATCATAGACACAGCTGCTCCACATCATCTTTATCCAAACCTGTCATTGAAGCAATAGTATCTACATCCATTCCCTTGGCATACATCGTCTTTACTACCATTGCGATACCTTCGGCACGACCTTCCTTTCTACCTTCAGCACGACCTTCCTCTCTACCTTCGGCACGACCTTCCTCTCTACCTTCGGCACGACCTTCCTCCTTCGCCGTATCCAACGAGTTCTTTATATCTCGATAAGCCTTGAGGCTGTCTTCATACTCACGCAATTCCATGGGAGAGAAACGGGCTATGGCAGCAGCATCAAACAATTTAGTGAAAATCTTCTCACGAAGAGACGAGGGACGATTGTCAAGACGTGAGAGATTCTTAAGCACATACATCCACTTGTCAGACAATGATGTTAGCTCTTCGTCAGTCTTATCAAAACGACCGACTTCCACATACTTAAACATCAACTTAGCATTGAACACCTTATTGGTTTTGGTGTCCATCAAGGCTACAGTATGAATAGTGTCCGTACTATCGAATGCCTCATCACTCATCTTATAATTGAGCAAGGCTACAACATACACCTTCTTTAGGCAGAAGTTCCAGTCAGACCCTTTGGGAGCCTGTTCTCTGATTGGAAAGGTGGAGTAGAACAGTGAACGGTCCTTGAAATAAGTCTGATAGGCATTCTGCATCTCCACAATAAATTTCTCGCCCTGCTCATTCTCACAATAGACGTCGAATATAGCCTTGCGCTCTGTATACACATCGCCCACATTCTCACTGTTGAGATACTTCACGTCCTTTATCACCTCTTCGCCATCAAAGAGAGAGTTTAGGAAGTTGATAAGCAACTCCTTGTTAGGGTCGGTACCGAAGATTCGCTTAAAGCCAAAATCGGTCAACAAACTGATATATCGTTCTTCTGACTGTCTCATAACTAATTGTATTATAGCTTATGGCAAAGATACAGCAATAAATCAGAATAATCAAGCTTTTGCGAAAAATAATAGGTCGATTAAATTATTAAACCGAGTCAATACAATCGCAGTACATTGCTTCAATCTATTTTGCAACCCGCCCCACAATCAATATGCTAATCTCGTATAGCCCATACATTGGCACCGTTACAAGACAACACGTGAAGATATCGGGAGGGGTGATAAAAGCTGCAATAACAGCAATAAGGATAAAGGCATGACGGCGATAGTGCTTCATGAAGCCAGACTCGAGTATACCCATCTTGGCAAGGAAAAACGAGAGAACCGGTATTTGAAACACAAGACCCATAAGCAACGTCAACGTTGTAAACGTGGAGATGTATGATGAGAGGTTTATCTGGTTCACTACATCGGGCATTACCTGATAAGTGCCCAAGAAACGCAGGGCAAACGGAAACAGGACGTAATAGCTCATCAACACTCCGAGCATAAACAACACATAGATAGCCACCGACACTACAACCGAATAGCGGCGCTCATTGTCGTAGAGTGCTGGCGCTATGAAGCGGTAAAGCTCTACAACCACGTAAGGCGAGGTAAAGAGCAAAGCAAGATACACTGCCGTAGACACGTGTGTCATAAACTGGCTCGACAGCTCGGTATTGATAAGCTGTACGTGGAAAGGGGCGAAGCTGAAGTTTATACCCATATCGTGGGCTATGCTCTCTATCCAACGATAGGTTATAAAGTTGTTGTCGCACGGGGCAAGCAACAGGCTGAACGTAGTGTCCTTGGCACAGAATATCAGGATGGCAAATGCTAATGCCACCCCTATAATACGGAAGAGCATCTTGCGTAATACCTCAAGATGCCCTCCGAATGTCATCAGTCCGTTGTCGTTACTTGTCATCGGTCTGCTCGTTTTTCTTTTCTGTAGAAGCAGTCTGCTGTTGCGCGTCATTAGGGTTGGCGGCATCAACTTGAGGGTCGGCACCTTCCTTCATTCCGTCCTTAAAGCTACGCACACCCTGACCAAGACCACGCATCATCTCGGGCAACTTCTTGCCGCCAAACAGAAGGAGTACCAAGGCTCCAATAAGTAAAAGTTCGGATGTGTCTATCATCATAGGCAATACCATAACATTAAACATTACATTCATCACACTGTCCTCCGATAAGATATATATCACACGTGTCAAAACTTATCTCCCAGTTGCCTCCGTCGCAACTTTCCCATTGGTATTTCTGAGCCATACGGTCCCACCACTGCTGAAAGCGTGAGCCTGTCTCACCAAGATCCTTAACGAGTTTCTCGTAAAGCTCGGTGTTGTCGGCAGTTACTATACGCGCAAGCTCATTCAATCCGTTGCGTCGCTCAAAGAGCTGCTGTATCTCGTCGCGTTCTTCGGGCAGAACTTTTCCTACTATTTTTTTTGTTGCCATATGTGTTATATATTAGTTAGTCCCTTTGCCTTTACAAACGGGACATTTTCCCGAACCTTTGCAATTAGGGCATTTGCCAGTGTTTCTGCAATAAGAACAATACAAATCAGTGCCTCCGTAACAAACCATACAAAGTTTAGTTCCTACACATTCATCACACAATCCTAATCCGGAACAATTATAGCATGTTTCACCGGTTTCTTCCTCACATGAACTAATTGTTAAGCATAAGAAGCTCAACAAAAACAAAATAAATATATTTCTCATAATTGTTTTTTTATAGTACTACCACTCGCGTCTTATTACGAACGGATCTAAATAATCTATATCTTTAATCTCTTGGTCAAAGCAAAACCCTTTATCTCTCAATCGTTTCATCAGAACTTTTGTCTGATTCCTTTCCAGATGAGCCATAACGCATTGTTCATGGCTTGGTGTATTGACCTCATAAGTGAGTTTTCTGTTTAGCCATACGCAGCGTTGACAATGATAGGCATCGCAAAGACTACATAGATGAGCATTCTCAAGAGTATACAATCTTGCATTTTTTATGTTTAGTCCATTCTCCAAGTCTCCTACATTCGTTTTCGACTTTCCTAATCCATAATCTTCATCTTCATTTGCATAATAGAAAGCAGGGCAAATATAGAAATTGCCATCGGGTGCCAGCGTAACACTGTCAACACCGGCATTACAATTTCTCATTGTCGATAATGTTAATCTGTCGGTAAGCAAATTCAGTTGAACAAATCTACCTTTATCGTAACAATCCTCAATAGTAGAAGAAAGAACGGACAGTGCTTCATTATACTTTCGTATGTCTTCGTCACAGAAGTTCTCTATGTCTGTAAAAATGATGTTTAATAGTCCTACTTCATGCAAAGCATGTTTTATGAACAAATATCTATCTAAGAAATCATGTATTGTAATACGCAACACATAAGTCTTGTTTATATCAAAAGGATATTTATCAAGTGCTATACAGTCATGTAGAATTGTAACATCTGCATGTTCGCGCAACTCCTTATCCTCACATAAAGATGATACAATATCATAATGATCTACAGCGTCTATTGCTTCCTTATACTCATTTGGTATGAGATAGTCAGGATATACTACTTGAACAGATAGATTTTCTTTCATTGCAAAACGTATTCCCTTTTGCAATTTGTCTAAACCTATCAGGTTAGGCGAGCCACAATTTATCTCATAATGACAATAGGATGTACTTGTGTCATCCAAGTTTATAACTAAATACTGCAGCATATTAACATGGTTTGTTTATTCGTAATGGTTTGTATATTTCAGCCTTTCCCTCTTCTATAACACCCTCTTTCTCGAGTTTTCTAAACAGTTTGTTCCAATAGTAATTATTAGCTCGCACACGTGCCTTGTGCATCAAACAAATAGCGGTACTACGTTGATATAAAGTGGGAGTATCGGCTGCATCATAATTCTCGCCTTGACACCATGCGCAACCAGAAGCTACATCACACGTCATACATTCTTGCGAAGACTGCAATGAGCGTGTTAATGTATAAAATGGGCGCAATTTGTTATTGTCTATTCCGTCTTTAACATTTCCTATTTTCCATGCTTTCTTTTCACGTAATGAATATTGAGCGAATCGGGTACATGGATAGAACTGACCAGCAGAATCTATTGATAGCATCTGACCAGCGCCACACCAATTTACATTTGACAATGCAACATCTAAGGGTTTGCCTATTGTATCATCGAAAAACGAACAGTTGAAATTTTTGTACAGTTCATTATCAATCATATAATCGGCCAGTTCCAATAGTTGTTGTTCAAGTAGCTTATCGTCGCCTTCTTTCCATACGTTTTCAAAGACGCAATTTATATTTACTTCATGTATGCCAAGCTCGAATAGATGCAGAACGCTCTCCTTTATATAAGGGATGTCGGCACTGCTTATTGTAACTTTTGTTGCAGCACCAGGGAAATCTTTAAGCCAAAGCGGAATGTTCTTAACAACGTCATCATATGATCCTTTATTTGAGTTTTTATAAACTCTATTCAAATCATGTTTACGCTTAGTGCCATCTATAGTTATTGTGATCGTAATATGCGAACTGTTCTTTTCTATAAATCGGCGAATTTTTTCGCTGTTATAGTTGATGCCGTTTGTAGTAAAGTTGAATCTATAAGAGTTAAACCAATGATGATTCAAACGATACATTTCTTGTTTTATATAGTCGCATATTTTATCTATTAGGTCTATACGTAAGAAAGGTTCACCACCAATAAAATCCCACACAACAGATTCAGTTGCAAAAAAATCGTCATATTCATGTTTGAGTATATAGTCAACCGACTCTTTGGCAACATCAAAAGACATCTCTTCTTTTGAGTTTTTACCAACGAGATAGCAGTACTTGCATGCCAACTGACAATCCTTTGTAACAATAAAAGTTATTTCTTTAGCTATGCCATCTTTCCATACAGAACTCTGACTCTTTATCTCCATACCATATTTATTTAATAATAAAATGTGTCTGTCAAAATACATATAATGCAAAATGACAGACACAAAAGAACTTAAGCCTTGTTTACACCTTTACAACCATAGTTCTTGCAAGTGTGAGTACATGTGAATCTACAGCCACCTGCACATGTTCCTTGGCAAGCTGAAGTAGAGCATACTGCTGTACAGCCATAATTACAGCCCATCGGTGTTTTTTCTGTAGCGTTTAGGATTTGAGGAGCATTGGCAAGTACCACAGCACCTAAAATAGGCAATACACCTTTAGCCGCCTTCTTGAAGAAATCTCTTCGCGACTGAAGTTCTTCGTTCTTATTCTTTTCCATAATAAAAGAATTTATTGTTCGGATTTTCTGACTCCCAAGAAAATACCAGTAATTGTTAGTTTAGTTAATTATGTATATACAATAAAAGCGTGGAGCCAGTCCTCTGCCCGTTTCACGCTCTATAGGCCTTCGCATTGCCCTGTAAGTCGAAACGAGCAACGCTGATACAACGCCAATACAACGTCAAATCTCATGCAACATTTAAAAAGATAATAAAATGTGCGTAAATGCTA
>CAKPST010000039.1 GCA_934183355.1 uncultured Prevotella sp. | reverse complement strand
GTCTACGTTGAATGCAGACAGCGGTCCTTTTTTTATTTCATTGTTGTCAAGAGACTATAGAGTCTCGATGATTACTTCATCATCTCGTTGAACTCTTCGAGAGTTATTTCCTTCTCGTTGAGAGTAACGGCAGCCTTGAGGGCAGCAGAGAGCTTAACGTCGATAGCACGCTCGATAAAGTTGTCAACAGCCTCGCGCTTCTTGAGAAGCTCGTTGGCGTAGTTCTCAACATACTCGTCAGGGATGTTAGTCATGCCATACTGAGCGAACTGCATGCGAGCCATCTCAACGGCAGCAGCCTTGATGTCAGCGTCGTCAACCTTGATCTCGTTAGCCTTAACGAGCTGCTCCTTGATGAGGTGCCACTTGAGCTGCTTGATGCTCTCGTCGTAGTTCTTCTCTACGAAGTCCTCACCCTTGTCCTTGTTGTTGAGGAGCATGATGCGCTTGAGCAGTGCGTCTGGCCATGTCAACTCGCCAACCTTCTCCTCGCAGTATGTGCGAACGTCAAGCATGAACTTGTAGTCAGAGTTGGTCTGGAGCTGTGGCTGCAAGCCCTCAGCGATCTTGTTGCGGAATTCCTCCTCAGTGTGAACGGCACCCTCGCCGAATACCTGGTCGAAAAGCTCCTGGTTGAGCTCAGCCTTCTTGAAGCGCTGAATCTCTGTAATCTGGTAGCTGAAGTTAGACTCAAGCTCCTTAGCTACCTCACGGTCGATCTTGAGGAGTGCTGAAATCTCAGCCTCGCCCTCTGGATAAGCCTTGCGTGGGTTGAAGGTGATGATGTCACCAGGCTTAGCGTTCTTGAAGAGATCCTTCTGCTCGTCAACCTTGATGTATGAAGGCATAAGAACAGCAGCCTCAACTGTGATGCCGTCTTCCTTGGTGTTGCCCTCAGCGTCGAGCTCACGGAGATCGCCCTTGAGCATGTCGTTCTGCTCTGCGTCGTACTCCTCAGCCTTCTCGTACTTGCCTGCACGGCTCTGGTACATCTCAACCTGCTCGTTGATGAGCTTGTCATCAGCCTTGATTGTATAGTAGTCAATCTTGTTGCGGCCGTTGAGCTCCATCTTGAACTCAGGAGCTACAGCGATGTCGAATACGAATGTGTAAGGAGCTGGCTTCTCGATGTCAGCTGGTTCCTGCTGCTTGTCAGAAGGAAGAGGCTCGCCGAGCATCTGGATGTTGTTCTCCTGAATGTACTTGTAGAGCTGCTCGCCAACGAACTTGTTGACAGCGTCGTAACGTACAGAAGCGCCAAACTGACGCTTGATCATACCCATAGGAGCCTGACCAGGACGGAAACCTGGGATGTTGGCCTTCTTGCGATAGTCCTTCAAAGTCTTCTCGACAGAGTCCTTGAAGTCTGCTTCTTCGACTGTGATAGTCAACAGACCATTCACTTTGTCGGGATTCTCAAATGAAATGTTCATTTTCTTGTTTAATGTAGAATTATATTATTTGTTATTGTTCCCTTTTTGGTACGTTTTGGCACGTATCTGCAAAATTACACATTTTTTATATATATACGACATGCTTGCAGAAAAAATGTGTAGTATTTTGGCGAATTTAACAAATTATCTCTTGCGAAGAGCCATTGGCACATCGCTCTTGAGGTGCTTGACGCTGGTGCCGAACGAGAGTTGCTGGGCGTTGTAGGTGGTTGTAGAACGTGTCTGACTTGGCGACATGGAGCGTGTCACGCGCTCGCAGTCGAAGACGGCAATCTCGTCGTTGTTGACTCCCTGCATGGTGGCTTGTAAGTAGTCCTTGCGGTCGTTTTTGTCCCAACCGAGGAAGAAGTTCTGATTGGTGTTGATGGCGAATGTCATTTTCGACTTGATGTACTCGATGTTGATTTGGTAGGTGCGCGGATTGATGTTCCATGTGAAGGCGATGGGGTCTGACTCGTCGTATACGGGATTGCCTTTGGCATCGTAAATGGGGCGTCCGTTTTCGTCGTAGGCAAGCATGTAGTCTATCTCGAAACCGTTGCCGCGGTTGGATGTGTTCTCATACTGTGTGAAGCTGAGGTCGACATAGCACTGTGTGGTGACACGCTTGCCAAAGTCGTCGGTGTATGTGTTCTCGACGATGCCAGTCCATGCGCCGTTGAGGGTCTGTGCCATAGCCACGTCGCGCGATACATTGTTTTGATTGCCACCGTTGCCGCCATTGTCGGGGTAGTAAGGCTCGTCGGGATAGCCATACCATGGGTCGTCGGTGTCGCAACTGGTGAGTGTAGCCGGCATTATAGCCAGTATAAGGAGCGTAATGATGTAATAAAAGCGTTTCATAATATTCATGATTTTAAAATTGTTTTTATAGTTTTTCTTTACGCAAAATTATTAAATCTATAGCAAATAACAATGTGTAAAATCCATATTCGTGAGTAGGGATTTCCCTATTTGTTGTAGGGTGTCGTGCTCCTAATGTGGATTTTGGAGCCACATTAGGATATGGCAGCCCAGTTGATGTTGGTGTCGCGCAGTTCACGCAGTCGTCGCCATAGCATAGCATACTCGGACGACGAGCATGTAGGGTCGGCATCTATAATCTTCTGTGCCTCTTCGCGAGCGAGTGCTACGAGTTGTCCGTCGCGAGCAATGTCGGCAATCTTTAGGTCGAAAGCGATGCCACTCTGCTGTGTTCCTTCGAGGTCGCCAGGTCCGCGCAGCTTGAGGTCGGCCTCGGCAATGCGGAATCCGTCGTTGGTGTCGCACATGATGTCAATGCGCTTGCGTGTCACGTCGGACAGTTTGTAGGTGGTGACAAGGATGCAATAGCTCTGGTCGGCACCGCGTCCCACACGTCCACGTAGCTGATGAAGCTGTGAGAGTCCGAAGCGTTGGGCGTCAAGGATTATCATCACCGAGGCGTTGGGCACGTTGACTCCCACCTCAATGACCGTTGTGGCAACGAGAATTTGGGTCTCGCCACTCACGAACTTCTGCATCTCTATGTCCTTCTCGGCAGACTTCATCTTGCCATGCACACGACTGATGTGAAACTCAGGGAATATGTCGCACAGCGCAGCATAGCCCTCTTCAAGGTTTTTGAGGTCGCTCTTCTCGCTCTCGGTGATGAGAGGATACACCACGTACACCTGTCTGCCAAGGCGTATCTGCTGGCGTATGCCGTTGTAGAGCGACGTCATTTGATTGTCGTAGCGGTGGATGGTCTGCACGGGTTTGCGTCCTGGTGGCAGTTCGTCGATGACACTCACGTCGAGGTCGCCGTAGATGGTCATGGCGAGAGTGCGCGGAATGGGCGTAGCAGTCATCACGAGGATGTGAGGCGGATTCTCGCTCTTGGCCCACAGACGAGCACGTTGAGCCACTCCGAAGCGGTGTTGCTCGTCGATGACAGCCACTCCGAGTCGTCTGAACTGCACAGTGTCCTCAAGAATGGCATGCGTTCCGACGAGAATCTTAACGTCGCCAGTGAGCAGTCCTTCGAGCACTTCCCTGCGTCGTTTGCCCTTAACCACACCAGTGAGGAGTTCGACACGCACGTCCATGCCTTGCATAAACTCGCGTATAGTGGCGAGGTGTTGCTCGGCGAGAATCTCCGTAGGTGCCATGATGCAAGCCTGAAATCCGTTGCCCAGTGCAATGAGCATCGTCATCAGTGCCACGAGAGTCTTGCCCGAACCCACGTCGCCCTGCAACAGGCGGTTCATTTGTCTGCCCGAGCACATGTCGTTGCGTATTTCGTGCATCACACGCTTCTGAGCTCCAGTGAGTTCAAACTTCAAGTTGTTGTAATAGAAGCGGTTGAAGTCCTCGCCAACACGATTGAAGATATATCCGCGGTATTTGCGGCGGTGGTCGCTGGCATAGCGCAGGATGTTGAGTTGCACATAGAATAGCTCCTCAAACTTGAGTCGTTCACGAGCTTTCTGCATCTCCAAGGCGTTCTTGGGATAGTGTATGCAGCGCATCGCCGTGTCGCGAGACACGAGATGGAGGTGGCGCACGATGAAGTCGGGCAGCGTCTCGGGCAGAGGTTCGGTGAGTCGTTGGAGCATTGCCTTGACTATCTTCTCCACCGAGCGCGATGTCATGCCGCGCTTCTTCATCAGTTCGGTAGTGCTGTAGTAGGGTTGCATGCCCATCTCGGACAGTTGCAAGTCTTGGGCGCGGTCTATCTCGGGGTGAGTAAACTGGAAGCGACCATTGAACACCGTGGGTCGTCCGAAGACTATATAGTCCTCATTGACCTTATAGCTCTTGTAGACATACTGTGCACCAGAGAACCATACAAGGTCTACCACACCGCGTCCATCAGTGAAATGTGCCACCACACGTTTCTTGCGAGCCGACATCTCAAACTCTTCGAACGAAAGGATGTGTCCGCGTATCTGCACAAAGGGCATGTCGCCAGTGAGTTCGTGTATGGCATAGATGCGGCTCCTATCCACATATTTATATGGATAGTTCTCCAGAAGGTCGCCCCATGTACGGACTTCAAGCTCCTTGATGAGGAGGTCCTTGCGGTTGGGGCCTACTCCCGGCAGATACATTATGTCTTGAGAGAGGATGTTCAAAATTTAAAGACTCAATATAGCTTCAGCTACAGATAAATCGTATGGTGTTGTAAGTTTTATGTTCTCGCGGTTGCCGTCCACCATTGTCACCTTGTGTCCCATAGCCTCCACTACAGATGCGTCGTCGGTGAAGGCATCGCTGTAGGGTTGGCGGAATGCCTGCTTGAGCAGTTGTATGTCGAATGCTTGTGGAGTCTGCACCGTGCGATAGTCGTTGCGCTGTACGTTGTAGCCACCGTCGTCGGTGACTCGGCGCAGAGTGTCGGTGACAGGCAATACGGGCAAGGCAGCACCGTATGTGCGGGCTGTCTCATAACAGCGTGCTATTGTCTCCACAGACACGAATGGGCGCACTCCGTCGTGGATGGCTACCACACCTGTGGCATCGTCGGGTACTGCAGCTACTCCGTTCTGCGAAGAATGGAAACGTGTCTCACCACCATCTACAATAGTGTGCTCTATATTGAACTGATGCTTGGCGCAGAGTTGGCGCCAGTAGTCTTGCTGATTGTGGGGCAACACGAGGATGATGCCAAGCGAGGCATTGTACTCATGGAATCGCTCAATGGTGTGCATGAGTACAGGACGACCTTTGAGAGGCAGAAACTGCTTGGGAAGGTCGCCACCCATACGTAGACCTTTGCCTCCAGCAACAATTATTATATAGTCCATTTGCTTGTTCTATTAGTTGTACATCATTCCAGCTTTCAGCGTCTCCACAACTCGTTCTCCCTTGAGCAGTGTGAGCAACGCATATCCATACTCGAATGTGGCGCCCGGACCTTTGCCCGTTATGATATTGCCGTCGACAGTGGTTTTGGCAGCGGTGTATTCGGCACCATCAAGCTCACCCTCGAAGCCAGGATAGCAAGTAGCCTTTTTGCCGCGGAGCAGTCCGAGATGTCCAAGCACCATAGGGCCGGCGCAGATGGCACCAGTGAGTTTGCCTGCCTCGGCATGTCGAGCCACAGCACGGCGCACACCCTCGTGCTCATCGATGTTCTTGGCTCCTGGCATGCCACCTGGGATGAGTAGCAAGTCGGCATCATCGAAGTTGGCATCCTCGAAGAGCATATC
Organism: uncultured Prevotella sp.; assembly: GCA_934183355.1. Classification (GTDB taxonomy): domain Bacteria; phylum Bacteroidota; class Bacteroidia; order Bacteroidales; family Bacteroidaceae; genus Prevotella. Next base: position 18,362 of record CAKPST010000039.1, on the reverse strand, counting down.
AGCCTTCACCGTTACACCATGAGCCGACTCCACCTCAATGGAACCGCTGATGCTCACAGTCTTCACCTCCACGCCACCACGGCGCAATATATCCACTGGTCCCAACGCTTCGATGTCCTCGAAGCCATTGGCGAGAAATTCGTATGCTTTTGCCATATTATATATGTTTATGTTTGGTTTTTCTGCGGAACGAGTCTTTGGTTGCAACACGCCGAACGGGTCGGCGATTTTATCGTCGTCTTCGTCTTTCTTCTTGAGAGAATAGAATCGTGCCATATATGTAAGTTATGTTATAATTAATGTCATTGCAAACTTACACATTTTTTTTTGAATAGGCAATAAAATAAGATAACAACGTTAGTGATAAAAAGGTAATAACGTTGGTGTCGTAAATATAAAAAGACAACAACATCAACAACAAATCAACAACTTTTTTTGCCGTGCCAACTCGGCACGGTTGATGTTATCCACATGTTATTAGCATGTTGTTTGTGCAAAGCCGTGCTGGTTGGCACGGCGTACAAACTTTATAAGTTGTTGATTTGTTGTCGACGTTGTTGTCTTTTTATGTCGTTTTATTAGCTTTAATTATTGTTGTTGATAGCGTCGAGCAGCTTGATGGCATCCACATACTGTGCTATGCCCTCTGCTACCTGCTTGGCATCGCGCATGGCAAGCACCACAGTAGACGGACGGTTGACAACGTCGCCACCAGCAAACACGCCCTTGCGTGTGGTCATGCCGTATGGAGTCTCGCGTGTGATGACGTAGCCACGGTCGTCAACATCAATGCCAGTAGTTGTCGACACGATGCGGCTGGCAGGCTTTGAGCCAAGAGCCATGAGCACATAGTCGGCTTTCTCGATGCGGCGTTCACCATCCTTGTTCTCAATGACCACCTCTGTCATCTTGCCGTTTTCGTCGCTGTGTATTTCGACGATGTTCTGCTCCCAGTTGAACTTAACGCCCTCTTCGACAGCCTCGTCATACTCCGAGCGCAGAGCTGGCATGTCGTTGATGGTGCGACGATATACTACGTCCACGCTCTCGGCACCCATACGGATGGCAGTACGTGCAGCGTCCATGGCTGTGTTGCCACAACCGATGACAAAGCAGCGGTCGCCCTTGTTGATAACAACTTCCTTGCGGTCGAGATTGCCCTCGTTGTAGAGGCTCACACGGCGCAGGAACCAGATGGCCTGGCGCACACCCTTGATGTCGCCACCAGGAATGTCGAGTTTCTGTGGGTTGCCAGTGCCAGTACCCATGAAGATAGCGTCGAAGCCCTGAGCGAAGAGGTCGTCTACGGTGTAGTCCTTGCCAATGGTGGTGTTGCAGTGGATGACAACGCCCAGCTCCTCCATCTTCTTGATTTCGCGACGCACCACTTCCTTAGGCAGACGATATTCAGGAATACCGAACATAAGAACGCCACCTGGCTCTGGCTCCATCTCGAAAATCTCTACAGTGAATCCCTGACGAGAGAGGTCGCCGGCGATGGTAAGTCCAGCAGGACCCGAACCGATGACAGCCACTTTGCCACGTGTCTTAGGCAGCAAGTTCTCGCGGATAAGCCCCATATTGCCGTCGAAGTCGGCGAGGAAACGCTCCAGTTTGCCCACATGGATGCCCTGACCCTTCTTGCCGAGCACGCAATGACCCTCGCACTGTTTCTCATGAGGACACACACGACCGCAGACTGCGGGCAGATTGCTCTTCTCGTTGATGATGTGCATGGCATTGCCAAAGTTGCCCATTGACAATTCGTGTATCCAGTCGGGAATATTATGGCTTATTGGGCATCCCTTTTTGCACTGAGGAATCTTGCAGTGCAGACAGCGTTTGGCCTCTTCAATGGCCTCGTGCATGGTATAGCCCTCGTTTACTTCCTGAAATAAGTTCTTTTCTTGTTCCATCGTAAAAATCTTTTAGTTTTCTTATATAATACGTATACAATGTAATATTTGCTTGCAAAAGTAGGTATTTATTTCTGTAAGTATGTCCAATTTGGAGTATTTTTCTACCATTTATGTCCAATGAAATGATTTTATACAAATTTATATGTAATTTTGAACATATTTGAAACAAGTAATACAGAAAACAATGAACATACACAAAACCTTAGTGAACGTTGCATTCATTGGCATGACGTTATTTATGACGGCATGTGATAGCGTGTTCGACGTGCATCCATACGATGTGAATATACGCGGTGAACGAGGTGTCAACGCCAAACAAATGGCTCGCATAGAGGCTGCCACACTTGGCAAGGACACTATCCGACTGGCTTTTATCAGCGACTCGCACAAGCGCTACAATCATCTGAGTGATATGGTGAATGACATCAACCGACGCGACTCTATCGACTTTGTGGTGCATTGCGGCGACATCACCGACTGTGGCACGACACGCGAGATGGAGTGGACGCGCGACTATATGCTGAAGCTCAACAAGCCGTTTGTCGTATTGTTGGGCAATCACGACTGTCTAGGTACGGGCAATGTGGCATACGAGGTGATTTTTGGTAAGCCCGATTTTAGCTTTATAGCAGGAGGAGTGAAGTTTGTTTGTCTCAATACTAATGCCTTTGAGTATGACTATTCGGAGGCGGTGCCTAATTTCGACTTCATGGAGCAAGAGGTGACGGCACGTGCTGATGAGTTCAACCGCACGGTGATGTGCATGCATGCGGCTCCATTCTCGGAGCAGTTCAACAACAATGTGGTGAAACCATTCAACGGCTATGCCATGAAGTTCCCCTATCTCATGTTCTGTCTATACGGTCATGGACATCACACCGAACAGCACGACTTCTTCGACAATGGTGTCATCTACTATCAGGTGGCAAGTGTGTCCAAACGCCAATACTACATCTTCACCATAACTCCCAACGACTATCACTATGAAATTGTCTATATCTAAGTTCTTAGCCTTGCGCTCGGTAGTTGTATTGCTGTTATATGTGGCATTCGCAACGCAAACTACGGCAGCCAACTGCTATTCAGAAGCATCCCCTATGGCTTCCTCCGACACCATATATATAATACGTACAGACACGGTGTATCTGCCTGCCAGTGACACTACCACTATATATGAGGCGCATCCCAGTAATGAGTCGCGTTACGACCACCGTGTTCACCGCTATCGCCGTAATTGGTCGTCGCTCATTCCGACACAGCACGTGCTACAGTTCTGCGGCAATATGGGCTTGTTCTCAGTTGGTGTAGGTTGGGATTATGGCAAGCGAGGGCAGTGGGAAACACACTTGCTCTTTGGTTTTGTGCCTAAGTATAGCTCACCAAGCGCCAAGTTGACGATGACCATAAAGCAGAACTTCTTGCCGTGGTCTACTGATTTAAGCAACAGCTGGTCGTTTCAACCATTGCAGTGTGGCATATATTTCAACACCATTTTCAGCAGCGACTTCTGGACACGTCAGCCCGGTCGCTACTCCAGTGGCTACTATCCGTTCTCAACTCGCATACGTCCCAATATCTTTGTGGGTGAGAGAATGACGTTCAAGGTGCCGCACAACCGACGCAAGTATATCAAGGCAATGAGCTTCTTTTATGAGTTAAGTGCCACAGATATTGGTATTATGAAGTTCGGTTACAATGCCAAAGCGGGCTTCTGGGATGTATTTGGTCTGTCGCTTGGCATCAAGGCGCAGTTGCTTTAGGCATACGCCGTGTGCAAGTCAGCTCTGATAGAACTGCTCGTATTGCTCTTGCATGTGGCGTATAGAGAAGTGTTTGGCGGCAAAGGCGTATGCCTTGTCGGCAAGTTGGTCGTGCGACACGGTGGGCAGAACATCGGCAAAGAGCGACACAAAATCCTCAACGCTGTTGTTGTCCACCATAAGTTGCCAGTCGGGTGGGAGAGTGTCGCGCAGTCCTGGGGCGCGGTTGGCTATGACTGGTAGGTGGTTGAGGCTCGCCTCCATAGAGAGCATGCTCAGTCCCTCGAACTCGGAGGGCATAAACAGATAGTCGAACGACGACATATAGCTCGCAAGCGAGTAGATGGGTGGCACAAGACGAGCGTTGTTAAGAGCTTCTCCATTGCTGCCTCCATTCTGCAAGGTGTGCTCAACAAGTTGGCGCAGAGAGCCGTCACCAGCTATTAAGAAGAAGAAACGACCGTCGGCATCAAGTCGGCGAATCACCTCGCAGAGCACATTGATGCCCTTCTGTGGCTCCAGTCTGCCGGCAAACAGGATGCAAGTCTTGTCTGTCGGCAGTTGGCTATATGTCGTCTGTGGCACCTCGCCAACACCATTATGTATGATGGGCGGCACCTCGCCGAAGCGCTCGGCGTAGGCATCGCGCACAGAGTCGGAGATGGCGACATTGGCAGTGTGAGTCTTAAAGAATGCCTCAACACGTGGAGCGAGACTCGAAAGTCCCGTCCATAGACGAGTGTTGTGTATAGTGCGCACAATGCGAGTGCGTCGAAACAGCCAAGGCATGAGCCTCGATGTGGTATACAGGCATAGGTCGGGAGTCTCGGTGTGGGTGTGTATCACATCGGGTCGCCAGCGCAACATGATGTAAAGCATGCGCAGAGGAAATAGCAAGGCAGCTATGCGTTGTAGTAGAAAGTGCCAGTTGATGTCTGGAATTATCGAACGGTGGCACACAACGCCAGCTTCTTTTAGTTCGGCAATGAACTTGGGTGTATAGTCGGAGTTGCCGCGAAGTATCTCCACGACATGATATTCCACGCCGTCAGAGGCAGAGGTGGCAATGTTGGCGGCTACACGTTCGGCTCCGCCAAGGTCGAAATGGGTGATGAAATGGAATACTCTCATTCTTATATTCAACTAAGGTGCTACTAATTTTGCAAATTTATAGAAAATAATCGAATATAAAAATTTAATTGATTAATTTTGTCTTTTGATAGTGGCACAACGCCAACTATATGCTAAAACTACAGAAAGGAGGACCCAATCTATGATACCACAGGAATATCAGAAGTTTTATCTGAAGGATGTGACGTTCGTCAATCTGATGATGCGCCGCATATACAACGTGCTCATCGTCGCCAATCCCTACGATGCATTCATGCTCGAAGACGATGGGCGTGTAGAGGAGAAGATATACAACGAGTATGTGGAGCTTGGACTGCGCTATCCGCCAACGTTCACACAGGTGAGCACCACGGAAGAAGCCTATCAAGTGCTACGCACGATGAACATCGACCTCGTGATATGTATGCCGGGTAATGCCGACAACGATGCCTTCTCCGTGGCACACGACATCAAGGCTGGGTTCCCAAAGATACACTGCGTGGTGCTCACCCCATTCTCGCATGGCATCACCAAGCGCATGGAGAACGAGGATTTGAGCATCTTCGACTATGTGTTCTGCTGGCTTGGCAACACCAATCTCATCCTCTCTATCATCAAACTGATAGAGGACAAGATGAACATCGAGCATGACATCAAGGAGGGTGGTGTGCAGATGATTCTGCTGGTGGAGGACAGCATACGTTTTTATAGCTCCATTTTGCCCAATCTCTACAACTATATTCTGGCACAAAGTAAGCGCTTCGCAACCGAGGCGCTCAACCGTCATGCAGCCACACTGCGCATGAGAGGTCGTCCTAAGGTGGTGTTGGCACGCAACTATGAGGAGGCTATGGCTCTGTATGAGCGCTATTCGGACAATATATTAGGTGTAATCAGCGATGTGCGCTTCCCAATCGGTGGCGTAAAGGACAGTGAGGCAGGACTCAAACTGCTACGCAATATACACAAGGACAATCCATACGTGCCACTTATCATGGAGAGTTCGGAGTCTGAAAACCGCGATAAGGCTGAGGCTGAAGGATTCCGCTTTGTCGACAAGAACTCCAAGAAGATGTCGCTCGACTTGCGCAAGATGATGGAGGAGCACATGGGATTCGGCGACTTCATATTCCGCGACCCGAATACCAAGGCTGAGATAATGCGCATTCACTCGCTCAAGGAGTTGCAAGACAACATCTTCAAGATTCCCGACGACTCGATGCTCTATCATATATCACGCAACCACATGAGCCGTTGGCTATCGGCACGAGCCATTTTCCCCGTGTCGGAGTATCTTAAGAAAATCACGTGGGATCGACTGAAGGACATCACTGCCCATCGTGAGATTATCTTCGATGCCATCGTGCAGTATCGACACATGAAGAACATCGGCGTTGTGGCAGTCTTCGACCGCATGAAGTTTGACACCTATTCGCACTTCGCTCGCATCGGTGAGGGCTCGCTTGGTGGCAAGGGCAGAGGTTTGGCATTCCTCGACAACATCATAAAGACTCATCCAGACTTCAACTCCTTCCCCGGAGCTACGGTGCAGATACCCAAGACGGTGGTGCTATGTACTGATGTCTTCGACCAGTTTATGGAGCAGAACAACCTCTATCATATAGCTCTGAGCGATGCCTCGGACGACGATATACTGCATCACTTTCTGCATGCGCAGTTGCCCGACTCGCTGATAGCCGACTTTTTCACCTTCTTCGAGGCTACTAAGAGTCCGATAGCTATACGTTCAAGCTCGCTTTTGGAAGATGCTCACTATCAACCGTTTGCCGGAATCTACTCCACGTATATGATTCCTTATCTCGAAGACAAGTATGCAATGCTTGAGATGCTGGCTTGCGCCATCAAGGGAGTCTATGCCTCGGTCTACTATCGAGACTCTAAGGCATACATGACAGCCACAAGCAATGTCATCGACCAGGAGAAGATGGCTGTCATACTACAAGAGGTAGTGGGCAAGCAGTATGATGGACGCTACTATCCCAATATCTCGGGTGTGTTGCGCTCGCTCAACTATTATCCCATAGGCGACGAACGAGCCGAGGATGGCATCGCTTCGTTGGCACTCGGACTGGGGAAGTATATCGTTGATGGAGGGCAAACTCTGCGTGTGTCGCCATACCATCCCCATCAGGTGTTGCAGACAAGCGAGCTTGACACTGCGCTACGCGAAACACAAACCCGATTCTATGCCCTCGACACCAAGCATGTTGGCAACGACTTTACGGTGGACGACGGCTTTAACATACTCAATCTCAGAGTGAAAGAGGCAGAGCGTGACAACTCGCTCAACTACATCGCATCCACCTACGACCCCTACGACCAGGTGATACGCGACGGTATATACGAGGGTGGACGCAAGGTGCTCTCCTTTGCCGGAGTGCTACAGCATGGCGTGTTCCCATTGCCCGAGTTGTTGCAGATGTCGATGAAGTATGGTGCCGAGTCGATGCGTCGTCCTGTAGAGATAGAGTTTGCCTGCAATCTCAACGCCGACCGCACTGGCAGCCTGTATCTATTGCAGATACGTCCCATCGTCGACTCCAAGCAGATGCTCGACGAAGACGTCACGTCGGTGGCAGACGACAAGTGCATAATACGCTCGCACAACTCGCTCGGACATGGTGTTACAGAGGATGTTACAGACATTGTGTATGTCAAGACCGACGACTCGTTCACAGCATCCAACAACCCAACCATAGCACGCGAGATAGAGAAGATAAACCACGAGTATCTCGACCAAGGCAAGAACTATGTGCTTGTAGGTCCGGGACGCTGGGGCTCGTCCGATCCGTGGCTCGGCATACCCGTAAAGTGGCCTCATATCTCGGCAGCACGAGTCATAGTTGAGGTGGCGCTCAAGAACTATCGTGTCGACCCAAGCCAGGGTACGCATTTCTTCCAAAACCTAACATCATTTGGTGTAGGCTACTTCACCGTCGATGCCAACCGTGGCGAAGGACTATTCCGCAAGGAAATGCTCGACCAAATGGAGGCAGTGGAGGAGACCGAACATGTGCGTGTGGTGAGATTTGAGCATGCGCTGAAGATAATGATGGACGGCAAGAAACAGGAAGGAGTGGTGATGCCCGGCTCTTAATGGTCGGGTATATCACGCCAATAAAAGGCTACAGGCACATCGTCTATGTCAACAAAACAGCGTTAACAAACAATTTTTTACACAATAATACATGTAATCTCCGTTGTTTTTGCTAACTTTGCACTTTAAAACAAGGATAACTTGTTTAACGAACAACGATAATAGTAAAAGTTTTATGGCTGGAACAAAAAAAATCAAGACCGCGCTTATCTCTGTTTTTCATAAGGATGGTCTCGACGAGCTCCTCAAGAAGCTCAACGAAGAGGGTGTGAAATTCCTTTCTACTGGTGGTACACAGACATTTATCGAGTCGCTTGGCTATGAGTGCCAGGCTGTGGAGAGTGTCACATCTTATCCGTCAATCCTTGGCGGACGTGTTAAGACACTTCACCCGCGTATCTTCGGCGGCATTCTCGCACGCCGTGACAACGAGGGCGACCGTCAGCAGATGGCTGAGTATAGCATCCCAGAGATCGACCTCGTGATTGTCGACCTCTATCCGTTTGAGCAGACAGTGGCAAGTGGTGCAAGCGATGCCGACATCATCGAGAAGATTGATATAGGTGGAATCTCGCTCATCCGTGCCGGAGCAAAGAACTTCAACGACGTGGTAATCGTTCCGAGCAAGGCTGAGTATGCAGTGCTGCTCGACATCCTCAACAAGAAGGGTGCAGAGACCGACCTCGCCGATCGCAAGATGTTTGCTGAGCATGCATTTGGAGTGAGCAGTCACTATGACACTGCCATCCATGCGTGGTTTGCTAAATAGAATTCAAAATTCACAACTCAAAACTCAAAATTCATTAAATGGGATTTTTTTCTTTCGTTCAGGAAATTGCGATGGACCTCGGCACAGCCAACACCATCATCATCAGCGATGACAAAATCGTCGTTGACGAGCCATCGGTGGTTGCGCTCGACCGTCGCACTGACAAAATGATTGCTGTCGGCTCGAAGGCAAAGATGATGTATGAGAAGACTCACGACAACATCCGCACCATTCGCCCACTCCGTGATGGAGTGATTGCCGACTTTACTGCTTGCGAACAAATGATGCGCGGCCTCATCAAGATGGTTCACACCGGAAGCCGCTTCTTCTCACCATCGCTCCGTATGGTTATCGGAGTGCCCTCAGGTTCTACTGAGGTTGAGCTGCGTGCAGTACGCGACAGCGCCGAGCACGCCGACGGACGCGACGTATATCTCATCTTCGAGCCAATGGCAGCTGCCATCGGTATCGGCATTGACGTTGAAGCGCCAGAGGGCAACATGATTGTTGATATAGGTGGTGGCTCTACCGAAATCGCAGTCATCTCACTCGGCGGCATCGTCAGCAACAACTCTATCCGCACTGCGGGCGACGACCTCACTGCTGACATCCAGGAGTATATGTCGCGCCAGCACAACGTGAAGGTGTCGGAGCGTATGGCTGAACGTATAAAGATACACGTAGGCTCTGCCCTGACCGAACTCGGCGACGAGGCTCCAGAGGACTTCATCGTACACGGACCTAACCGCATCACTGCACTGCCTATGGAGGTGCCAGTATGCTATCAGGAGATTGCACACTGCCTCGACAAGACAGTTGCAAAGATAGAGAACGCTGTTCTCTCTGCACTTGAGAACACTCCGCCAGAGCTTTATGCCGACATCGTGAAGAATGGCATCTACCTCAGCGGTGGCGGTGCTCTGCTCCGCGGTCTTGACAAGCGTCTCGCTGACAAGATCAATATTCCGTTCCACATCGCAGAAGACCCATTGCACAGCGTAGCAAAGGGTGCTGGTGTGGCTCTGAAGAACATCGACCGTTTCTCATTCCTCATGAGATAAATATAAAAGTAAAAAAGTAAAAAAGTAAAAAAGTAAAAAGGGCTGGGCTTTTTGGTCTTGCTTTGCTATGGCTCATGCTGTGGCTTTGCAGGTATTAGTCTTGCTTTGCGATGGCTCATGCTGTGGCTTTGCTGGTCTTGGTCTTGCTTTGCGATGGTTCATGCTATGGCATTGCAGGTCTTAGTCTGGCTCGGCGAAAGCTTATTAACTCTTTTACCTTTTTACTTTTTTACTTTTTTACCTTTTTACTTTTAAAAAATGCGCAACCTATTAGATTTTCTCTCACGTCATAACCATTGGTTTGTTTTCGTGCTGCTCGAAGTGCTTAGCTTCGTGTTGCTCTTCCATTACAACAGCTATCAGGGCAGTGTGTGGTTCTCGTCTGCCAACGCCGTGAGTGGCAAGGTGTATGAGTGGAACTCTGCAGTGACACAATACTTCGGACTCACTGAGCGCAACCGTCAGCTCACCGAGCGCAATCTGTATCTCGAACGTCAGGTGGAGCAACTATCCGAACACATACTCAAGACCACACGCGACACTACTGCGCTCGAACGCATGCAGCAGAATGTGATGAAGGGATTTGAGACAATACCTGCCAAGGTGGTGGGCTCGTCGCTCGACAAGGCTAACAACTTCATCACCATCGACCGAGGCGCTGCCGACGGCGTGAGAAAGGATATGGGTGTAGTGTGTGGCACTGGCATCGTGGGCATTGTCTATCTCACCAGCGACCACTATTCTGTCGTCATACCCGTGCTGAGCCAGCAGTCTAACATCAGCTGCTCTATCAAGGGACGAGGCTACTTTGGCTATCTGCACTGGACTGGCGGTTCGCCCGAATATGCCTACATCGACGACATTCCACGCCACGCTCACTTCAAGTTGGGCGACTATATCATCACATCTGGCTACTCATCGGTGTTCCCAGCAGGCATCGTCGTAGGACGCATCAAGCATGTCTACAACTCCGACAACGGTATGTCTTACCGACTGAAGGTGACGCTGTCTACCGACTTTGCACGTCTGCGTGACGTCTGCGTCATCAACGACCGCGAGATGGACAAGAAACTTGAGTTACTGCGTGCCGCCGAAGACTCGCTCAAGGCACGCCAATAAAACGCTTCAGACATGAATTTGAACTTTATCAGAAACATCGTTTTCTTCATCATATTGCTGCTCGTGCAGTCGTTGGTGCTCAATCACATACGACTGTTCGGCTGCGCCACACCGCTGCTATACATCTATTTCATACTGCCTATGCAGCGCGGACAGGCACGATGGGCTACACTTTTGTGGGGTTTTGTGCTCGGACTTGCCATCGACGTGTTCTCCAACACGCCCGGTGTGGCTGCGGCATCAATGACGCTGCTCGCATTCTTGCAGCCCTATCTGCTCGAACTGTTTGTGCCACGCGACAGTGCCGACGACCTCATACCGTCGTTTCGCACGCTCGGCGTGTCCAAATTTGTGAGCTACACTGTCATCCTGGTGCTCACCGGCTGCTTGACATTCTTCTCGCTTGAAGCATTCAATCTCTACAACTGGATGCAGTGGCTGTGCAGCATAGGTGGCAGCACCATACTTACAACCATACTTATATTGGTAATCGAAAACGTCAGAAATAGAAAATGAGCGACTTCAACCTCGAAAACCGGCGCTATGTGCTCAGTGGAGTGGCGGTGGCTATTGTCACCATATATATAATACGCCTCTTCACATTGCAGCTGATGAGCGACGACTATAAGAAAAACGCCGACTCAAACGCGTTCCTCAAGAAGATTGAGTTTCCGTCGCGTGGTGCCATTTACGACCGCAACGGCAAGCTGATGGTGTACAACCAGCCAGCTTACGACATCATGGTGGTGATGAACGAGGCTAAAGGACGTATCGACACGTTGGAGTTCTGCCAGGCTCTCGGCATCACTAAGGAGTTCTTCATCAAACGAATGGACGACATCAAGAACTACTCCAAGAATCCAGGCTACTCGCGATTCACTCAGCAACTCTTCATGAGTCAGCTCAGCAACGAGGAGTTCAGCGTCTTTCAGGAGAAGATGTTCCGCTTCCCCGGATTCTATGTGCAGCGACGCAGTATACGTCAGTATCAGACGGGAGTGGCTGCCCATGTCTTGGGCGACGTGGCTGAGGTGTCACCGGCAGACATCGAGGACGACAACTACTATCAGCCTGGCGACTATATCGGCAAGCTCGGTGTAGAGAAGTCGTATGAGAAGGTGTTGCGAGGCGAGAAGGGTGTGCAGATTCTGCTGCGCGATGCCCGCGGACGTATACAGGGCAAGTATATGAACGGAGCCTACGACCGCAAGCCAGTGGCTGGACGCGACCTCACACTTGGCATCGACGAGAAGCTTCAGGCACTCGGCGAACGACTCATGGAGGGCAAGATAGGTTCTATTGTGGCACTCGATCCGCAGACTGGCGAGGTGCTTGCCATGGTGAGTGCGCCAAGCTACGACCCACGCATCATGGTTGGACGCTCACGCTCCAAGAATCATCGACTCTTGTCCAAGGACGCATGGAAGCCCTTGCTCAACCGTTCCATCATGGGTATGTATCCTCCGGGCTCAACGTTCAAGACCTCTCAAGCACTCACATATATGAATGAGGGCATCATCACCCCGTCTACGGCATTCCCATGTCACCGTGGATTCTACTACCGCGGATTGCATGTTGGCTGCCACTCGCATGCTGCGCCTATAGCCCTTATAGATGCTATATCGACATCGTGCAATGCCTATTTCTGTTGGGGACTCTACTATATGATAGGCAATCGCTCCAAATACAAGAATCCATACGATGCCATGAACGTGTGGCGCGACTATATGGTGAGCATGGGATTTGGCTACAAACTCGGCATCGACCTGCCAGGCGAAAAACGTGGCATGATTCCTAATGCCGACTACTACGACCGCAACTATCATGGTTCGTGGAACGGACTCACCATCATCTCTATATCCATCGGACAGGGAGAGGTGACACTCACTCCGCTACAGATAGCCAATCTCGGTGCAACCATCGCCAACCGCGGCTATTATTATGTACCCCACGTAGTGCGCAAGGTGGATGGAATGCCACTCGACACGCTCTACCGCAACCGACACTACACCAAGGCATCGCGTCGCACATACGACTATGTGGTGGCAGGCATGCGCTCTTCGGCATTGAAGGGAACTTGTAAGATGCTCTCACGACTGCCCTTCGAGGCATGCGGCAAGACGGGTACGGCGCAGAACCACGGTCGCGACCACTCCGTCTTCATGGGATTTGCACCGATGAACAACCCCAAGATAGCCATTGCCGTATATGTGGAGAATGGTGGATGGGGTGCCGACTTTGGTGTACCTATCGGTGGACTCATGATGGAACAATACCTCATGGGCAAGCTCTCGCCAGCATCCGAGGCACAGGCTGCGGCTATGCAGAAGCGCCGCATAGGTTATGGACCACGATTCCCCGGACTGGAAGCGGCTAAGAAGGCTGCCGAGGCTAAGAAGAAGGCTGCCGAGAAGGCTGCTTCAAAGTCGAAGGTTGCCTCCAATGGCGACAACGCTGCTGCCGAACAATCCAAGGAGTCGGCCCCAAAAGCGAATTAATAACATATAAAGAAAGTAACAATGCCAACCAATAAACCACAAAGCATCTGGTCGCAAGTGGACTGGATAACTATCGGCATCTATATCGCCCTGATGATATTCGGATGGTTAAGCATCTGCGGTGCGAGTTACACATTCGGCGACAACGACATCTTCAGCCTCAGCACACGCTCTGGCATGCAGGTAATATGGATAGGCACGAGTATATGTCTGGGATTTGTCATACTGATGATGGACACCCGTTTCTTCGACACATTCTCGTATATAATATATGGTATACTGCTGTTGCTGCTCTTTGCCACCATATTCAATCCGCATGACATCAAGGGTTCGCATTCGTGGCTCGTCATCGGTCCGCTGCGTTTGCAGCCTGCCGAGTTCGGCAAGTTTGCCACAGCTCTTGCCCTTGCCAAGCTCATGAGTGCCTATGGCTACTCCATACACCGCTGGAAAGACTTCGCTGCGGCTATAGCAGTGATATTCATCCCGATGCTCTGTATTGTAGGTCAGCGCGAGACTGGTTCGGCACTCGTCTATCTCACCTATTTCCTTGTGCTCTATCGCGAGGGAATGCCGGGCAGCATACTCTTCACGGGTGTGGCTATGGTGTTCTATTTTGTTGTAGGCATCAAGTATGAGGGAGTCCTGCTCTTTGACACCCCTACGTCGGTGGGCAAGTTTGTGGTGCTGCTTATGGTGCAGATATTCACGGCATGTCTGGTGAACGTATACGCTCACGAGCGCCGTCAATGCAATGCCATCATAGGCTACTGTCTTGGTGTCACGCTCATAGCCATGCTCTTCTCGGTGTATGTCATCCCGTTTGACGTCACATGGGTGCAGCTCGCCATCAGTGTCGGACTATTCGTCTTTCTGTTGCTCAACTGGCTTCGCACTCGTCTCACGAGCTATTTCATGATACTTGCCTTTGCCATAGGCTCGGTAGTGTTCTTCTACTCAGCCGACTATGTCCTCAACAATGTCATGGAGCCTCACCAGCGTGTGCGCATCAATGTGCTTCTTGGTCTTGACGAAGACCTTGCCGGAGCCGGATACAATGTACATCAGAGCGAGATAGCCATCGGTTCGGGTGGACTCAAGGGCAAGGGATTTCTCAATGGAACCCAAACCAAGCTAAAGTTTGTGCCCGAACAAGACACCGACTTCATCTTCTGCACCGTAGGCGAGGAGGAAGGCTTCGTAGGTTCGGCAAGTGTATTGCTGCTGTTCCTCGCCCTGATACTGCGTCTGATGAAGCTTGCCGAGCGCCAACCATTCACCTTCGGGCGAGTCTACGGCTACTGTGTGGCGTCGGTGTTCCTCTTCCATGTGTTCATCAATGTGGGCATGGTGCTCGGACTGACGCCCGTCATCGGCATCCCGCTGCCATTCTTCAGTTATGGCGGTTCGTCGTTGTGGGGCTTCACCATACTCATGTTCATATTCCTACGTATTGACGCTGGGCGCAATCTTGTCCAGAACAACCGTTAGCCACAGGCTACTATCAATCATAGAAACATGCAAGACAAACATATATGAGTGACATAATACAACTACTGCCCGATTCGGTTGCCAACCAGATAGCCGCTGGCGAGGTGATACAGCGCCCTGCGAGTGTCATCAAGGAGCTGGTGGAAAACTCCATCGATGCTGGAGCGACGCTTATTAACGTGGTGTGTGTCGATTCGGGACGCACCTCCATGCAGGTCATCGACAATGGTAAGGGAATGTCCGAGACCGATGCACGTCTCTCGTTCGAGCGCCATGCCACGTCCAAGATACGCCATGCCGACGACCTCTTCAATCTCCACACCATGGGATTTCGTGGTGAGGCGCTTGCATCTATCGCCGCCGTGGCTCAGGTGCAGCTCAAGACGCGCCTGGAGGGCGACGACATAGGCACGCAACTCTCTATAGCTGGCTCGCGTTTTGTCAGTCAGGAGCCGTGCTCATGCCCCGTGGGTAGCAATTTCCTCATAGAAAATCTGTTCTATAATGTACCCGTAAGACGCAAGTTTCTCAAGTCGAACGCCACCGAACTTAACAACATCATCACCGCCTTTGAGCGCATTGTGCTCGTCAATCCTGATGTGGCATTCACTCTGCACAACAATCAGAACGAGCTATACAACCTCAAGACCGGTGGTCTGCGCCAGCGCATTGTAGACGTATTTGGCAAGAAAATCAATCAGCATCTGCTGCCTATAGACATCGACACCACCATGTGTCACATCTCAGGATTTGTAGGCAAGCCCGAGTCGGCACGCAAAAAGGGAGCACGTCAGTTCTTCTTCGTCAACGGTCGCTATATGAAACACCCCTATTTCCACAAGGCTGTGATGAACGCCTACGAGCGACTCGTGCCTGAAGGCGAGCAGATACCTTATTTTATATACTTCACCGTCAAGCCTGAGGACATCGACGTGAACATCCATCCCACTAAGACGGAGATTAAATTTGAGAACGAACCAACCATCTGGCAGATTCTCGCAGCTGCCGTCAAGGATGCCGTCGGAATGTTCAACGACGTGACAGCCATCGAGTTTGACACCGAGGGGCAACCCGAAATACCCGCCCTTGGCGAGTTCAACGAAGAGGTGAAGGCACCAAAGTTGCAATACAATCCGTCATACAATCCCTTCGACGAACCTTCGCCACGTCGCACCGACAGCGCTCCGCATCAGTGGGAGCGTCTTTACGACGGACTTGAGACGAGCAAGAGCAAGTCGGTTGCCTCCACTCCGTCGTTCTTCGACGATTCAGATGGTGGGGTAGTGCAGTCGCGCCGATTCTCTATGCCCGACATCCCCGACCTCTCTACATCGAGTGTGTCGGACGAAGCCGACTCGCCGCTTGAGGATAAGTCGCCCACGCACTATCAGTATAAGGGACAATATATAATGACAGCCGTCAAGTCGGGACTGATGATTATCGACCAGCACCGTGCTCACACACGCATTCTCTACGAGCGCTATCTTGCACAGATAGGCGAGCGCAAGGCAGTGAGCCAAAAGATGTTGTTCCCCGAACAAGTACAGTTTGACGCCAACGATGACGTAGTGATGCAAAACATCATTGCCGAGTTGGAGGCAGTGGGATTCGGAATAGCAAGTCTTGGCGACGGCAAATACACCATCAATGCGGTGCCTGCCGGACTCGACGGGCTCAATTACGTAGGTCTTGTTCAGGACCTTGTGGCATCGGCACGCGACAAGACAGCCTCTGCAATGGACGAAATCAATCATTCGCTCGCCCTCGGTCTTGCCCGTTCGGCGGCAGTGGCATACGGACAGGTGCTCGCCAACACCGAGATGGAGAACATCGTCAACGACCTCTTTGCATGTTCCAATTTCAATTATACGCCAGATGGCAAAAAGGTGCTCACCCTGTTGAGGCAGACAGAGATAGAAAGGCTGTTAGGATAAATGAAGGTTCATTTCTCTTGTCAAGGACCTCAACAACAAACGCAATGTGGAATTAGTAGTGTCGTTGAAGGCAACTATACTATTAAAACGTTTAAAATCTAAGATATTTTAGACTTTTAGGCAATATTTTCATCAAAAACGTATGTCGTTTTAGTTTTTATTAGTATCTTTGCCACAAAATTAAGGGGGCATTGTGTCCCATTTTGAAGGTAAATATTGATTGTTAAATAAAAAAGGTTATGAAAAAGTTATTAATTGCATTGGCAATGTGTGGCTTGACAATGGGCGCTAGCGCTCAGGAGACAACCACAGATCCTGTACAGAAGTACAGCGTTGCAACAAATTCATTCTGGAGCAACTGGTTCGTTCAGGTAGGTGCTGACTGGAATGCTTACTATTCAAACGAGGAGCACGGTCTTGGTCTTTCACGCAGCCCGTTCAAGGGTTTCCGTGCTGTTCCTGGTTTCTCTGTAGCAGTTGGTAAGTGGTTCACACCGGGTCTTGGTCTTCGCACTAAGTTCCAGGGCGTATGGGGTCGCACAGTAGTAGATGCTAACAAGCACTCTAACCACGTATGGACTCTCAATGAGAATGTTCTCTTCAACTTGAGCAATATGCTCTATGGTTATAACCCAGAGCGTGTTTGGAACTTCGTTCCATTCCTCGGTGGTGGTATCAACCGCAACTGCTGCAACCACAACTACGCTATGAACCTCTCATTCGGTGTACTCAACACATTCCGCGTAAGCAACAAGGTTGGTATCAACTTCGAGCTTGGTTGGAACTATGCTGAGCAGGACTTCGATGGTGTTTCAGCAAGCAACAGCACTGGTGGCAAGATTTGGGAAGGCAAGGACAACCGCCTCTATGCTGAGGTTGGTTTGACTTTCAACCTTGGCAAGGGTACATGGGAGAAGACTCCTGATGTAGACGCTATCAAGGCACTCTCACAGAGTCAGATCGACGCTCTCAACGCACAGCTCAACGACGCTAACGCTGAGAACGCACGTCTGAAGAACCTCCTCGCTGAGAAGAAAGAGGCTCCTGCAGTTGTTAAGAACTACAGCAACGCTCCTATGTCAGTATTCTTCAACATCAACAAGGCTACTGTTGCTTCACGCAAGGACCTCGTTAACGTTAAGGGTCTCGCTGACTACGCTAAGGACAACAACGCTAACCTCGTAGTTACAGGTTACGCTGATAGCGCTACTGGTTCTGCAGCTTACAACCAGAAGCTCTCTGAGCGTCGTGCTGAGACTGTTGCCAACGAGCTCGTTAAGATGGGCGTTAGCCGCGACCAGATCACAACAGAGGGCAAGGGTGGTGTTAAGGACCTCTCACCGGTTTCTTACAACCGTCGTGCTACTGTTAAGATCGCCGACTAATATCAGCGCATCCAGCACCGCATGGTGCTGACACAGGCAATATCAAAATACAAAGGTGGCTTCCTAATATACGGGAAGTCACCTTTTTTTAATTCCCCATCTACTGGCAAAAAATATATAAATAAGTAACTGTTCAAAATTAATTTTACAAATATGAATAATTCACGAATAAGTTCGTACCCACAGACGCCAAGGCCC
>CAKPST010000038.1 GCA_934183355.1 uncultured Prevotella sp. | reverse complement strand
ATGCCGCCTTCGCGTGCGATGGCAATAGCCATAGCCGACTCCGTTACGGTGTCCATGGCTGCTGTGACAAAGGGCACATTCAGGCTGATGTTACGAGAGAACTTGGTTTTCAACTCTACCGTCTTGGGCAGTACCTCTGAATAAGCGGGGATAAGAAGGACGTCATCGTAAGTGAGACCGTCCATTACAATTTTATCAGCAACAAATGATGACATATAACTTAAAAAATTTATTGCGTGCAAATTTAGCAATAAAAATCCAATCGGGCGCAAGTTAGCGTGATTTTATTTCCTATGTTAATGCAAATTAACGGCTCAGACATTAATATAGGATTGTATGTACATAATAATAAGGGCTGCGACACAAACCAAGCGTTTGTACTGCAGCCCTTATCAGTTATTTATCCGATTTTAGTCGGTGTTGATTGCCGATTAGAGGTTCGGGTTCATCTCGTTCCACTTCTCAACAGCCGGTACGATGCCAAGCTCTACGATCTCGTCGCGCATCTTGCAAAGGTGCTCGTAAGACTTAGCGAGGCTTGCCTTCTCCTCCTCAGTGCCAGTAGGCTCTGTGAAGTGAACGCCAGTCTTGTCGATAGTAGAAGGCATAGCCATCATAACGTTCTTGAAGCCACACTTGTCGCAGTTAACATAGCAGCCTGCTGGCAATGTGAACTCTTCGCCACCCATAGCAGCCTCAATCATCTTAACAGCGTTGTAAGCTGGGCTCTGGAATGAAGAACGACCGCGGAGCTTGATGATGTTAGAGCCACCCTGTACAGTGTGGTGCTTGATCTCTTCCCAACGCTCGTCACTAAGACCCATCTCTGCGAGAGGCTTGCCGTCTACCTTAACCTGAGAAGCGAATACTGCCATCTGCTCGCCGTGGCCACCGTATGTGTGAGCGCCAGTCACCTTGTCCTGCTGTACGCCGAACTCGAGGGCGAGAGCCTGCTGCAGACGTGTAGAGTCGAGAGCAGCGAGTGAGGTGAGCTGGTTGGGCTTCAGACCTGAGTGGATAAGAGCTGTGAGGGCTGTAACGTCAGCCGGGTTGAAGATAACAACTACGTGCTCTACGTCCGGGCAGTACTTCTTGATGTTGTCACCGAACTCAGCAGCAATCTGGCAGTTGCCCTTCAAAAGGTCCTCACGTGTCATGCCGTCCTTACGAGGAGCACCACCTGAAGAGATGATGTACTTAGCACCTGTGAAAGCCTCCTTAGGATCTACTGTGTAAGAGAGGTTAGCACCAGGGAATGCGCACTGCTGCATCTCGTCGAATACACCGTGTACACCCGGCTCATAGATGTCATAAAGACAGATGTTAGGAGTAAGACCGAGCATAAGAGCGCTCTGAACCATGTTTGAACCAATCATGCCGCCGGCACCGACGATCAAGAGTTTCTCGTTAGATAAAAATGCCATAATAAATAATGTTTTATTATATTTGTAATATGAATATGTTTCTTGTTTGTTTTTATTAAGTGCAAAGATAGTGCAAATCGTAGACAATACAAAATTTTGAAGTGTTGTTTATTCTTAAATTTCGCATTAACAGAAGATTTGCCTAATAAATTTGTCGGGTTCGCCATTTCTCCCTACCTTTACATCCGTAACCATAAAATCTTATGACAATATGACAGACAATAAGACTATAGCGTCGCGACTCGCCATGCTGCGCGAGGAGATGCGCCGCGAACATCTCTCGGCATTCATTTTTCCGAGTGCCGACCCTCATATGAGTGAGTATGTGCCTGCCCGATGGGAGGGCCGCAAATGGATATCAGGATTCGACGGTTCTGCCGGAACTGCCGTTGTCACCATGCATGGGGCAGCGTTGTGGACCGACTCGCGCTACTTCCTTGCTGCCGAGGAGCAGCTTGCTGGCACTGAGTTTCAGCTGATGCGCGAGCGTATTGACGGCACTCCGTCTATTGCCGAGTGGATAGCAAGTTCGCTTGCCGACACCGCCCCCACTGAGATAGGAGTCGACGGCATGTGCCTGCCACGTGCTGAGGTGGATGCTATAAAGGCTGAATTGCGACAGCTCGGAGGCATTTGTGTGCGCACTAATCTTGACATTCTCAATCGCATCTGGACCGACCGCCCTCCCGTGCCACTCAATCCCGTGGAGATTCATCCGCTGGAATATGCTGGCGAAGCTGCCCACGACAAACTCAATCGCATACGCCATGAGTTGCTGCGACGCGGTGCTGGCGGCATGCTAATGACCCAGCTCGACGACATTGCATGGACGCTCAATCTTCGTGGCACCGACGTTCATTGCACTCCTGTGTTCGTGGCTTGGCTCATTGTGGCTGAGGAGATAGCTGTGCTATATATTAAGGATGATAAACTGTCACCCGAAGTGAGGGCTTATCTCAACGAGGAGGGAGTGATGGTGGACGACTACGAAAACATCATTGAGGCTCTCAACTCTTACGACGGCTACTCACTGCTTATCGACCCCGACACGGTCAACTATACGCTCTCTCAACTACGAGGCAACTTCAATGCTGTCTATGCTCCGTCGCCAGTGCCTGAAATGAAGGCGGTGAAGAACGAGGTGGAGTGCAACGGATTCCGCCGTGCTATGGAACGCGACGGCGTGGCTATGGTCAAGTTTCTCAAGTGGCTTGAGGAGGCTGTGCCAAAGGGAGGCGAAACAGAGCTTACTGTGTCCGAACGTCTGCGTCAGGAGCGTGCCTCGCAAGCCTTATTCCGCGACCTATCATTTGACACTATCGCCGGATACGAGCAACATGGAGCCATCGTCCACTACGAGCCTACTCCCGAAAGCGACGCTCCGTTACGCCCTGAAGGATTCCTCTTGCTCGACAGCGGAGCCCAGTATAGCGACGGCACCACCGACATCACACGCACCATACAGCTCGGTCCGGTCAGCGATCTACACCGCCGTGTCTACACTCTTGTGCTCAAGGGCCATCTCTCGTTGCAGAATCTCTGTTTCCCACGAGGTGCAGCCGGCACACAACTTGACGCTGTAGCACGCACAGCTATGTGGCGCGACGGCATGAACTTCATGCACGGCACTGGACATGGTGTGGGTTCCTACCTCAGTGTTCATGAGGGTCCTCATCAGATACGCCAGGAATATCGCCCGGCTCCAATGCTTGAAGGCATGACAGTCACCGACGAACCCGGACTCTATCTCGCTGGCAAATTCGGAGTGCGCATAGAGAATACTTTGCTCACTGTGCCATACATGACGACCGAGTTTGGCAGGTTCCTGCGTTTTGAGCCGCTTACGCTCTGTCCCATCGACACCGCCCCCATCATCGTTGATATGCTCACCGCCGAGGAGCGCTCCGTGCTCAACGACTATCATCAGATGGTGTACCGTCGTCTTTCGCCCATGCTCACCGCCGACGAGTGTCAGTGGCTTGCAGCCAAGACAGCTGCTATATAGGGCACGCACACAGTACGTTAGTAGCTATGATATAGACAAATAAAACCGCTAAAGGCTTGTTTATATCGAATTAAATGTCTATCTTTGCAATCGTTAAACTTTTTGGAAGTAATAGGAACTGAGAATTTCGGCAGTAAGACCAGTGTCGGAATTCTTGGTTTTTTATTATTATAGACATATATATAATAACTAACAAAATAAATAAGATTTTTAATTATGGCTTACATGTCACAAGAAGGCTACGACAAACTCGTTGCCGAACTGAAGCAACTCGAATCCGTAGAGCGTCCCAAGGCATCGGCCGCTATCGCTGAGGCCCGCGACAAGGGCGACCTGAGCGAGAACGCAGAGTATGATGCCGCCAAGGAGGCACAGGCACATCTCGAAGAAAAGATCAATCGCATCAAGATGACTATCGCTGAGGCTAAGATTGTCGACACTTCGCGTTTGAGCACCGACTCTGTGCAGATTCTCTCAAAGGTGGAGATGACCAATCTTGCCAACAAGGCAAAGATGATGTATACTATCGTCAGCGAGAGCGAGGCAAACCTTCGTGAGGGAAAGATTTCCATCACAACTCCTATTGCTCAGGGTCTGCTCAATCATAAGGTTGGCGACGAGGTGGAAATCAAGATTCCACGCGGCACCATCCGTCTTCGCATCGACAAGATCTCTATAGATTAAGGCGAGTCAACTTCTCGAAACATTCGTGCCATAAAAACATATACAGCTATGGATATATTCTCAAAAATCGCAGCTGGCGAGATTCCCAGCTACAAGTGCGCCGAAAGCGACAAGTTTTATGCTTTCCTTGACATCAATCCTATCGTCAAGGGTCACACATTGGTGATACCGCGCCGTGAGGTCGACTACATATTTGATATGGAGGACGATGAGATTGCCGAGTATCAAGTGTTTGCAAAGAAGGTAGCTATCGCCATCAAGCGTGCTTTCCCATGCATTAAGGTGGGCGAGGCTGTGTTGGGTCTTGAAGTGCCCCACGCTCATATCCACCTCATCCCTATGCAGTCGGAGAAAGATATGCTCTTCTCCAATCCCAAGCTGAAACTGTCTGAGGACGAGTTCCGCGAGATTGCTGACAAGATTTATACAGAATTCAAGAGTCTGTAATGAGTTTAGAAGTCTGTAGTCTGTAAATTTACAGAACTACAGACTTCACTATTTCTCCATTGTATGTGTTGACATGAATATCCAGAATGTCAGCATCTATGTCGCTCATGTCAATACTCACATATCGTTGTATGGTGTAGTATTGCGGCACATTGTTCTGATTGTGATACATTCTTAATGTCAAATGGCGCTTGCCATTGCCGTCAGTGCTCATACCTTCTGACACTATTCCCACAAATTGATGCAGATTGTCGTCTGTTGTTCCCGACTTCAGTAGCAACGAGAAGTTGAGATATGAGCCGTTTTTAGCCATCCACATACTCTCTATTCCGAGTGGGTCGGTGTGCATATCCTGCACATCCTCAGCCTCCTTTATGTTCATCACTGGCACCTGTGTCACTCCACGTGGTGTGACGGGCGATGTCGCATTCTCGCTTTTGTCATAATAGAGTAGGGCGCGGTATATGGTGTCAGCCTTGTTTGCAAAGTTGGTGACAAATGGTTTTGCCATATTTAGCATTGTTCCGTCGTCGAGAGTGGCGCTTGCTACAGCCTTGTCTGAGTTGGTGTGCAGCAGTGCCATTTCGGCTGTCAGATAAGAATAGTTGCCGTCGCCCGTGTCATATCCGTCGTTGGTGCAAGCTGCAAGCGCTATGGCAGCCACAACAACATACGCAAATCGCGTCATAGAGGCAATGATACCTCTATGGCGCGATTTGATGTATAATGCTTGTCTTATGTCTCTCATTATTTTACACTCAACTGGTTGATAGCCGGATTGGCATACATCTCAAGCATGCGCTCGCGGAGGAAGTCGGTGTCTGCGTTAGGCAGGTCCTGAATCTTGGCGAGTTGTCCGGCGATATACTTCTCAAATGTCTCGCGTTCTTCAGCTGTGTATTTGTCGGCATGCTCGGTATTGCCGCGCAGCATGTCGAGTGCCACAAAGTTGTTGGCGTATAGTCTGTAGCCACGCCAAATCTCATGGTCGAGATGTTCAGCCACAGCCTTGTAGAAGTCGGTCTTCGACATATCCTCAGGCAGAACCTTGAGCCACTCGTCGATGCACGGAGCGCAGTGGTAGTGTATGTGTCCCTTGTATCCCATGATGCCAGTTTGCATGCTCACCACGTCGTCCATAGGCCCCTTCTTCCATCCCTCCACGTCGCGGCGCAGTTGCATCTCGCGAGCCTTTAGGTAGTCGCATGGGTCAAACTCATAGCTTATAGCCAGTGGCACGATGTGCAGTGACAGCAGACGTTCCTTGACGTTGCCCTCTCCGCCCATTGTCATCATCTTGAGAATAGCCTCCTGTGTGCGGTCGTCCGAGTTCTTGGCACGTCCCTCACGCTGTGCTATCCACATGTTGTCGTTCTTCTCGTTGATGACAAAGTGCATATAGTCGGCAAGACGTTTTGAGGATATGAGCATCTGTCGCATAGGCAACGAGCGCTCTACGATGAACGACTTGTTGAGGCGCACAATATCCTTCACCCAAGGCAACTTGAGCAAGTTGTCGCCAATGGCAATCTCCGTTGTCGTGTCGCTACCCTCGTCAAACAGCAAAACATGCAGCAGTGCAGAGTCGAGCACGATGTCGCGGTGGTTGCTCACAAAGGTGTGGCGCTTCTTGATGTCGATGTTGCTGAAGTCAGAACTGATGCCAAGACTTGCCTTTGCCAGCAGATTCTTAAGGAATCCATAGCAAAAAGCCTTCTGAAAGTCGAGGTTGCTCTTGCACTGGTGCATCTTCTGACTGATAGCCTCAACGGGCACACCTGGATATAGATAGGCAACTACCTGCAAGAACTGTTCGTTCTGTAGCAGTCGGTCGAACACTTCGGGCAACTCATTAGGCTCGAATGGTCGAATGGCGTCAAAGTCGTGTAGATTCATATAGAGTAGGTTTGAGTTTTGAATTCTTATTAGAATTGGTTCTCCACAATGTCTGTCATTACATCCTTGATGTCCAAACCTGCGGCACGCACCTGCTGTGGAATGAAGCTGGTCGGTGTCATACCTGGTGTGGTGTTTATCTCAAGCATGTTGAGCACATCGTTGCCCTCATTGTCCTTAGTTATGATGAAGTCGATGCGTATGATGCCGTTGCAGTGTAGAATGTCGTATATGCGGCTCACCTCCTCAGCCACGCGCTTGGCGGTGTCGGGGTTGATGCGGGCTGGAGTTATCTCCTGCACCTGTCCGTTGTACTTAGCGTTGTAGTCGAAGAACTCGTTCTCGGTCACCACCTCAGTAGCTGGGAACACCACGCTCTTCTGCTTGGTCTTGTAGCAACCGATAGAAATCTCGGTACCCTGAAGATACTTTTCTATCATCACCTCGTCGCTCTCCATGAAAGCCACACGCATAGCAGGAGCCAACTGGTCGGCATTCTTCACCTTAGACACGCCGAAACTTGAGCCATCGGCAGCCGGTTTAACGAAGCACGGCATTCCTATCTCCTTCTCGATGAACTCATCGCTATATTTGTTCTCCTCGCCGCGGCGAATCAACAGGCTCTTTGCCACATTGATGCCCCATCCGCGCAGATAGTTGTTGAGCACATACTTGTCGAAAGTCATAGCCTCCACCAGCACGCCAGATGTGCTGTATGGTATGTGCAGCAGTTCGAAGTAGCCCTGCATGACACCGTTTTCTCCCGGTGTGCCATGTATGGTGATATAGGCATAGTCGAAGACTACAGCCTTGCCGTCATGCACGAACGAAAAATCGTTCTTGTCAATCTTGGCGGTATTGCCGTCAGGAAGGTTGACATGCCATTCTTGTCCTGTCTTCACCACTACGAGATATACGTTGTAGCGCTCTTTGTCAAAGAATGAGTAGATGCCCTGTGCCGAGCGTATGGACACGTCGTGTTCTGATGAATCGCCACCACATACGATGGCGATATTACGTTTAAGTGTTTCCATTACCTTACTGTATAATGAGTATTAATTATTTGTTGCTGAAAGTGTCGCGAGTGGTGCCTCCAATATATCCGCGCCACTTCTCGATGAGGCTTGCCAGGTCGGCAGGCAGCTCGCTTGTGAAGTCCATTTGCTGCTTGTTTGTCGGATGCACAAATCCGAGCGTCTTGGCATGTAGTGCCTGTCTTGAGCATATCTTGAAGCAGTTTTGGATGAAAGCCTTGTATGTGGCTGAGCGTTCACCGCGCAATATCTCCATGCCGCCATATCGCTCGTCGCCAAACAGCGGATGACCTATGTGCTTCATGTGAGCACGTATTTGGTGGGTGCGTCCCGTCTCCAGTCTACACTCGATGAGAGTCACATATCCAAATCGCTCCAACACTCGCCAGTGGGTGACAGCCTCCTTGCCTATGCCCGACTCAGGCGGCATTACAGTCATGCGCAGTCGGTCCTTAGGGTCGCGTGCTATGTTGCCCTCTATGCGTCCTTCGTCCTCGGTGAGGTTGCCCCACACGATGGCGTTGTACGAACGGTGAGTGGTCTTGTTGAAGAACTGTAGTCCTAATGCAGTCTTAGCCTTCGCAGTCTTAGCCACCACGAGCAGTCCCGATGTGTCCTTGTCGATGCGATGCACCAGCCCCACCTCAGGGTCGTTGGGGTCGTAGCTCTCAAGATCGCGCAGATGCCAAGCAATGGCGTTGACCAGAGTGCCAGTGAAGTTGCCAGCTCCAGGGTGCACCACCATGCCCGCCTCCTTGTTCACCACCATGAGGTCGTCGTCCTCGTACACCACGTTGATGGGCAAGTCCTCTGCCACGATGCTTGTGTCGTGTCGTGGACGGTCGAGCATCAGCGTCACCACGTCGCCCGGTCTTACCTTGTAGTTGCTCTTCACGGGTCGGTCGTTGACGTGTACAAATCCCGAGTCGGCAGCAGCCTGTATGCGGTTGCGCGACGAGTGGGGCAGTTTCTCGCACATGAATTTGTCCACGCGCAGAGGCTGCATGCCTGGGTCGGCTACAAATCGGAAGTGCTCATAGAACTGTCCTGAGTCGTCGGCGTCACACGGCAGTTCGCTGTCGAATGCCATTGGGTCGAGTCCTTCAATGTCTTGTATTTCTTCTATCATAATTCGTTGTTCGTTTTTATTACTCGGGAGCCTGCACTTCTTTGAATTCGTCTACATCTCCCGACTCCACTTCCTCAAATCCGTCCTCGCTTGTAGCTTCAGGAGCGTCGATGAAGTTGATGTCCTCCGATGAGTCGCGCATTCCGTTGCCCACCTGTATTGTCAGGTAGTCGTTGACCGAGACCTTGTCGCCCGCCACGACATGTCGTCCTGCTACGGTGATGCCGTACACCCAGTCTTTCTCGCCGTCTACAAATTCGGGCTGAGTCAGCCTGAATCCCATAGCCGACAATTTAGCCATCGCCTCTCGCAGTGACGAGTTGTCGATGATGTCTGGCACGGTGAGCGTCGGCGTGTGCGTTGCGTTCACTATCAGATATATAATATGTCCCGACTTCACTTGCTCGCCCGGTTCGGGCGACTGCTCAAGTATGCAGTCGGGCTTGAGTCCTGGCACATATCCCGTGTCGCTCACCACCACTTGCAGTCCTGCTTCCTGTAGCAGATACTGAGCATCGGCGAACGCCTTGTGTCGCACGTTGGGTATGGATATAGACTCGCCGTGGTGGGTGTAGATGTCAAGCCCGAACTTCACGCCGACACATGCCACCACCACAACAATCGCCATGGCGCAGATGTTGCCCCAAAGATAGCGGCTTGTGAATTTTCTGAGAAAGTCAGATGGATTCATACTTTTCTTTTTCGTATTATGCTATCATGCAAAGTTACTATTAACATCGGAATATACAAAAAAATAAGACGAAAAAGCGACGCTGTATTGATATATTTTGTAATTTCGCACGAAATATAAAGCTACATACATCATGAAATATTCAAGTAAGAAATTGTTGTTTGCTCTTGTCTTGCTTGCCGTGGCTCTCGTTGTGGGCTGTGTGGCATGGCAGCTTGTGCCGCCCTCTGCGCAGTCGTTGCGTGGTAGTGCGGTGGTGGTAGAGCAGACCACATGGCAAGAGATATGCATCGACGGCAAACCTCGTCTCTACTTCAGTGCGTCGCAGGGCGACACCGCCTTGATAGGAGTCACTGTCAGTCGCGACTCTGCCCGCCACCACAAGCGTGTGGCTGGATGTTGGGTCAATCGCTGGGCGCTGCTGCCGTCGTGCTCAGGTCGCATAGCCACTGTTTATTGTGCCTCGCCGTCGCTGCCCAAGTTGCAGGGCGACTCCGTCATTATGGCTCGCTGCCGACAGTCGATAGCCACGCAACTCAAGACCTTGAAGGCTCACAAGTCGGAGCTCGACTACTATCTGCGTGTGCATGGTGTGCAAGACAATGGCTATCAGTCCATAGCGGCGTTGGCATCGCATGTGGGCAAGGTGTATGCCGAGGTGGCGAGTGCCTCACGATTGCTCGATAGTCTGACAGCTGGTTCGGGTCATCGTATGCAACTGAAGACAGTCACCGAATACACTGCTGTGTTCCGCAACGAGGCTGACAGCGTGGTGCGCATGCCGCTGAATGTGGTGGCAGCGTCGCCCAAGTCGTCAACGATGCTCCTCCAAACGTCCGACGCCACCACCCCCGATGGCGCCACTCCGCTGTCGCTCTGGACATGGGGTACTGGCTCTGTCGGCAAGATTTGCTCCGTAGGCTATCCCGGACTGGGCGAGGCAGGACTTGAATGCGACACCATTTCGCCCGTCATCGTCCCTGGCTGTCGTCTCAAGGACGGTAGTCACGACCTTGCAAGAGTGCTCATTTCCGACGGTTCGCCAGTGTTCACGCTCAAGGGACGCTTCATTGGCATAGTCAATGGTAAGAAGATTAATACAAATAATTGGTGGAATTAGACTATAGTATATAAATGTTTGAATATAAATATACGGCGGCACATGCTGTCCGTCTGGTGTTGGCACTCGTCGTCTGCACCCTTCTTTCGGGTTGTCGCGACATCGCCTACGACGGTCAGACGGTGGTGCGCCGCGGCAATGCCGTCTATCGTGGAGGCATCAAGGACGGCAAATTTGATGGCTACGGCCAACTTTCTATTGGTGACAGTGTAATATATGCAGGCGAATGGCGTGGTGGCAAGCGCTGCGGACGTGGTGTCAGTCACGACTCGTTGCACCATCGCATCGTGGGTACATGGCGTGCCGACACTCTCGTCAGTGGCACATGGACCGACTCCACTGGCACCTATTCGGGCGAACTCAATCGCGATGCCATTGCTCAGGGCCATGGCTCGTTCAGCGACACACACCGCAATCTGTACATAGGCAACTGGCGTGATGGCAAACGCACTGGATTTGGATTCGACCTGACCTACAAGAAACATATACGTGTGGGCGAATGGCGTGCCGATCGCTATCTGGGCGAGCGACTGGAGTATACCGCCGACCGCATCTATGGCATCGACATATCGCGCTTTCAGCACGACGTGGGACGCAAGCGCTATGCCATCGACTGGAAACGTGTGCGCATATCCCACCTTGGCAACATCTCGCGCAAGCATGTAACGGGCAAGGTCGACTATCCCATCTCCTTCTGTTACATCAAGTCGACCGAGGGCACCACGATACGCAATCGCTACTATCGCTCCGACTACACGGCTGCACGCTCACGCGGCATTAGGGTGGGGGCTTATCATTTCTTCTCCACACGCACGCCAGCTGCGGCTCAAGCCAAGTTCTTCATACGCAACACGTCGTTCCGCAAGGGCGACCTTCCACCAGTGCTCGATGTCGAACCGTCGCATGCACAGATTAAGGCTATGGGTGGTCCGGATGCCTTGTTTCGTGCCGTGCGCACATGGCTGCGCATCGTTGGTGCGCACACAGGCACACGCCCCGTGCTGTATATCTCGCAGACATTTGTCAACAGATATCTGTCCTCGGCTCCCGACCTCAAGCGCGACTACAATGTATGGATAGCCCGATATGGCGAATACAAGCCCGATGTGCATCTGGTGTATTGGCAGCTATGCCCCGACGGACGTGTCACAGGCATACGTCCCGAGGTTGACATCAATGTATTCAACGGCTATCGCAATGAGTTCAACGACTTTCTCAGTAGAGAATGTATTAAATAGACAATGACTATATAAAATATGAAGAAACAAGCATCTACTCTCATGGCGCTGTTCCTGGCAGCAGCCTCCTCCATTGCCTCGCCTGTGCAGCCTGGACAGAAGAAGACTCTGCCAACTGCCGACGGCACAGTGATAACTGCCGAACGCTTCGGCGATGAGTTTGTCTGTTGGTGGCAGACTGCCGATGGCAGCAAGTATGTGCTGTCTGCTGATGGCACAACGTTTCACCCAGCCGACTTCGACGATATGCAGCGTGTTGCCAAAATAAAACGTGCCTCGGTCGGCAGCTCTATTGGCAACGACCACATTACATATACAGGCAACCGCAAGGGACTCATTATCCTGGTGGAGTTTGCCGACACCAAGTTCAAGGCTGAGCACGACGTGGCTTACTACAAGAACATCACCAATACTCCGGGGTTCACCAACAGCGAGGGATATGTGGGTTCGGTTGCCGACTACTACTCGGCTCAGTCTAATGGACTGTTCAATCTCTCGTTCGACGTAGTGGGACCAGTGGTCATGCCCAAGGGTTATGCCTACTATGGAGCCAACACCGAGAGCAAGAATGATGTCAATATTGGCGAGATGCTGCGCACGGCTGCCGACGCTATAGCACCCGAAGTCAACCTTGCCGACTACGATTGGGACGGCGACGGCACTGCCGACCAAGTGTTCTTTCTGTATGCCGGACTGGGCGAGGCGGCAAGCGACGACCCCAACACCATCTGGCCACACATGCACTACATGCGCTATCGTGGCGGTGTGCTGACTTATCCCACTGGCAAGATAGACCGCTATGCTTGTGCAGCTGAGTTGCTCGGTGTGCTCAATGGTGAAGGTAAGTATACTGGCGACACTCGCACGCTGGGCATTGGCACTATATGTCATGAGTTCTCCCACTGTCTCGGCTTCCCCGACATGTACGACACCAATGGACAGCATCTCTACGGCATGGGGTTCTTCGACTTGCTTGCCAACGGCAACTATCTTGCCAACGGACTTGTGCCGCCCAACTTCACGGCATGGGAGCGCATATATGCTGGATGGGTGGAGCCGATAGTGCTCGACAAGTCAGCCACCGTGCAGTCGATGCAGTCGTCGTCCGACTATGGACGCCCCTTCATCATGTACAACGACAACAATCCTGATGAGTATTATCTCTTTGAGAATAGACAGAAAACGGGATGGGACCGCAAGCTATATGGCAAGGGACTGATGATAACACATGTCGACTATGACAAGTGGCGTTGGACTGCCAACCGAGTCAACGCCACAGGACAAGATCATCAGCGCTGCACCATCTTCCATGCCGACAACAGCGACAAGATGACTTCGCCTGCCGAAATACGCGGCGACCTCTATCCCTACTACACCACTAAGGACGGTGTTACTACCATTGTCAACAATTCGCTCACCGACGAGTCGACTCCTGCTGCCACGCTGTGGAATAGTCACGACAAGTCGCTCGGCATCACATATATGAGTAAGCCTGTGACAGAGATAACACAGAACGAGGACGGCACCATCTCGTTTCTCGTGATGGGAGGCAACGACGAGAATGTGTTGAACAATGCAATAGCTACTGGCATAAGTGCCGTGAGCAATAATACAGCCCACACTCGCGACCAGCGTGTCTACTCAATAGACGGCACTCTGCTCGGCAATGACATCAATGCCCTGCCACGAGGAATATATATTGTGGGTGGAAAGAAGATTGTGAAGTAGAAATTAGCACATCTATCGCTCCATATTCCTAACGCCACTTTCCTCCTGAAAAGGAAACTTTTCATTGTTTCTTTCCTTTTCAGAAGGAAACTTTTCTCTATTTCTTTCCTTTTCAGAAGGAAATGCGCTATCTTTGCAGTTGAATAAAACAACGAGCAATATGGAACTACGCAGTATATTTCAGTCGGTTATAGCTCTTCATCAAGAAGAGTTGCCGTTAAGTTTAAAAGAACGCAAGCAGCAACTGCCTGTCAACAAGGACAGCATCGTTACAGTTACGGGTATACGTCGTTGCGGCAAGTCGTCGCTCCTTGGGCTTACCATCAACCGTTTGCTCCAAAACGGCATCAAGCCCGAACAGATATTGTATATCGGATTCGACGACGAGCGTTTTGTATCAATGCAGACATCCGACTTCGACGAGATTCTACAAGCCTACCGTGAGATGTATCCTACCCAATCGTTAAAGGACGTATATATGTTCTTTGACGAGATACAGCTGATAGAAGGATGGGAACTCTTTGTGCTGCGCGTATTCAAGAACTACTGCAAGCACATCTATGTAACAGGCAGCACGGCAAAGATGCTGTCTGGCGAAATGGCGTCGGCGCTGCGTGGATGGCCTGACGAATATCGCGAGTATCCTCTAAGCTTTGACGAATACCTTGACTTTAAGGAGGTAAAGGCCAACAAATACACGGAGGAAGGGGCAGCCGTATTGGCAAGCGAGTTTAAGAATTACTGTAAGGAGGGCGGTTTCCCACAAGTGGTGCTAACCGATGTAGCAACCGAAAAGATAAAGATTCTGCAGTCGTACTTCAACACTATGTTGTTCCGCGATATGATAGAACATTACGGCATATCGGCTTCGCCTTCGGTGGTGCGCTACTTCTTGAAGCGCGTGATGAACAATATAACAAAGCCTACAAGCGTGAACAACATATACAATGAGCTTAAGTCGCAAGGCATGCGCGTCTCTAAAGACTCGTTGTATCTATGGCTCGACTAT
Source organism: uncultured Prevotella sp. (assembly GCA_934183355.1). GTDB lineage: Bacteria > Bacteroidota > Bacteroidia > Bacteroidales > Bacteroidaceae > Prevotella. The sequence goes on along the minus strand of CAKPST010000038.1, from coordinate 9,741 downwards.
GCTTGCAATATCTTCTTGCTGCGTAAGGTGCCTAAGTATACACAATCGATAGTTAAGCAAAACCTCTCGCCTGCCAAATACTACATTGCCGACTTTGCCATGCGCAACGCTATACTATTGCCACAAAGCGACGACGAGGGTAAGGCGCTTGAGAATATTGTGTATAATAAGTTGGAGAGAGAGCTTGCGGAGGACGACCAAGTGTTCTATTTCAACGAGACGGTAGAGTGCGACTTCGTCGTTGTGAAGTCCGAACATGTAGACCAACTAATACAGGTTTGCTGGCAACTTGACGACAACAACCTAAGCCGTGAGGTTGAGGGCATCGTGGCAGCAGCAGAATATACGGGGTGTAAGAACTGCACCATCGTAACCTTCAACCAACAGCGCACCATCGAACATAAAGGATTTGTGATAAAGGTAGTGCCAGTGTGGAGATAAGAAAAGCCGTTCGCAGCTAACGTGTGTTGTTAGCAGCGAACGGCTTTGAATGTTATTAGTTCTTTTTGCTCAGAGTGCCCATGGCATGCTTGATGTCAATCTCCGTTCCATCGTTCACTACCTTAGTTGTAGAAGCATCGCCACGATTGATGGCAGTGCCAGCAGTGCCGTCGTTGATGAAGAACTTAGCGTTGGTGTAGCCAGCTGGAATCTCAGCCATATACCATCCAGTCTTGCCATTGTGCGAAACGCTTGTGTCGTAAGTCATTTTCACGCCAGGCCATGTCGACGACGAAGTATTGCCGTTGTAGAAATAGCAGTATACATTCTCCCAGTTCTTGTTGTTGTCGAAGTATACATACTTGTCTGTGCCAGGTAGGATGATGTCGTCATGATTCACCTTAGTAATCTCCTTGGTATACTTAGTCTCTACATAGTAGCCGTGGTTCTTGAATGCTACGCCCTTGTCGGTCTCGTCGCTTGTGCCAGCAAACTTTTCGCCTCCGTGTGTGAAGATGATGTTGGTAGGCAGTCCGGTTGTTGAGCCAGTGTAGGTCCACTTGTATATGCCTTTGCCGTCAGCGCTCTTGCCCACCAGCTCCATTGCGTCGCCAGGCCAAGCAGCGTTGTTGAACTTCTTGCTATCGTCCTTGTCGTCCCATATCCACAGCTTGATGTCGCTCTCGGCAGTCTCCAAGAAGCAAGACACCTCGTCAGCGCTTTCGAGCACTGGCTCGTAAGCCTTCACCTTCTTGTATGTCACAGAGCCAGTCTTTGTCACCTCGGCGTTGTTCTCGTCCTTGCCAGTGGCGCCCCAAGAGATGGTGATGTTCTTGCCATAGTCTACGTCGGCACCTACGCTGAATGTCTTGGTTGTGGTGAATGTCTGCTTGGCACCGCCGTTCACCTGAACCCAAGCCGATGTGGCATTGGCAGCAGTAGCTGTAACAGAGAGTGTGGCGTCAGAGAATGATGTGCCGTCAGCAGGGTCGAATGTCACGTTAGGTTCCTTGACAATATTGCCCTCTACATAGAGCACAGCGATGCCAGTAGAGCCTACCTGACCCGAAATAGTAGTATTGGTAACGGTGAATTTGCCGCCGCCCACCTTGTCGGTGTATGTGCCAGCCTTGAACCACTTGCCGTCGCCAGCACCATTAGCAAACGAAACCTGCTTGTTGCCGTTTCCGCCAGAGAGTGCTATCACAACACCACTCTTGCGCACCTGAGCCATCAGGTCGTTGGTGTGAACACAATAGTTAGGTTCGCCAGCACAGATGTTGTGCATGTGGTTGGCTTCAGCCACCTCGGGTGCGGTGAAGTGAGTCGAACCTTTGGCTCCAAACTTGATGCTGCTCTTCTCTGTTGCGCTTGGACGCGAGAAGTAGAGGGATGTAGCGTCGTTGTTGCCTGCCATGATAGCGTATGAACGGTCGATGAAGTTCTGATTCACATGCTTGCTCCATCCGTCATCGCCTGGGTCGTTAGAGTAGGTGTCGTGGCTCTCGCCCCAGTATACGAGCTTGTTGGCTGCAATGCCTCTATAGGTGAGGTTGCCAGTAGAGGTGCTGACACCGCCGCCTGCGAACGCCTTAGTCACGTTGTTGCCATAGGTGTTGTCGGTCACTGACATATACTGTGTATACTCCTTGTAGAGTTGGTCGGCGTTAGGACCCGGAGTGTTGAGAATCTCGCCATAGTTGTACATGGTCTGGTCGACAACGTTTGTCATGAACGAGTCGCCCTCAGAGGGAAGACCAATGTGCTTGATGGCGTCCCAGCGAATGCCGTCGACGCCACAAGCCTTGAGGTTCTGTATATATTCCTTGATAATAGCCTGCACACGTAGGTCCTCAGTCTTAAGGTCCATCATACCAATCTGAGCATGTGTGACAGAGTAGCGGTCGCCGTCGTTGCATCCGCCATTGTAGTCGTGGTAGAGACTGCGGTCTTGCAGACGAGAGGCAACATAGCTCAGGTTGCCGTTGGTGTGGTTTGCCACCACGTCCACAATCACCTTCACGCCATGCTTGTGAGCCTCGTCGCAGAGAGCCTTCAGGTCGTTGGCGTCGCCAATGCCGTTGCCAATGACAAAGTCGTAAGGCTGATAAGGCATATACCATGCAGCGCCTACAGGCTCCTTCTGGTGTACGGGCGAAGTCTGCACGGCTGTGAATCCAGCCTTAGCAATGTTAGGAATCTCAGCCTTGATGTCGCTCAGCTTCCAGTCGAAGCAATGTAGTATTACGCCATCCTGAATCTTATCTTTGAGTCCGTATTGATTGTCTGCGAAGGTGCTTGATGTATAATTGAAGAACAACGTCAACATCAGCAGTCCCTTGTTCATTATATTTTTCATAATTCGTCAATGATTTTTATTATTTTCTGATTATTACTTTCTTACCGTTGTGGATGTAGAGTCCAGCCTGAGTAGGCTTGTTGATGCGAATGCCCGTGATGGTGTACCAGGCATCTTCAGCATTGCTCTTAGTCTCCTCCATTGTCACATTCTCGATGGCAGAAGTTGTCTCGCCCACGTATACGGTCTGTCCCTGAAGAGTTTTGCCGTCCTTGCCATTGTTGATGACAAACATACCAGTAAGAAAATTGTTAGGCACCTCTACGGTGTAATATCCAGTCTTGCCATTGAATGAAGCCTTAGAGTCGTAAGCCATCTTCATTCCAGGCCACTGCTGTGCTGCTGTTGTGCCGTTGTAGATGAAGCAATAGACGTCGTCGAGATTGGCAGTAGTGTTGTCGAAGAACACCATCACCTTGCCAGCATCCACCTCGATAGTCTTAGTGTATTTGCCCTCCACGTAATAGCCGTGGTTGACAAATTTCTGGTCGCCTCCATTGAGCTTCTGTTCGCCATCGTGAGTGAAGATGATTTCTGTCGGAGCCCCCTTGTCGCCAGTGTAAGTCCACTTAAAAATGTTCTTGCCATTGGCAGTTTTGCCCATAAGAGTCATGGCATCGCCAGGCCATCCAGCCACGGTGAGCTGTGGTTGGTCGTTCCAAGCCCATACCTTAGCGTTGTCGAACGAAGTTTCAAGGAAAACCGAGATTTCATCTTCAGTAACCGTCGGTGTGTAATCATTTACTGCCATCGTCGGTTGAATGGCAACTCCTCCAAACGTCATGCCCAAAAGCAAGACAAATAGATTTAGAAAAAAGTAATTTTTTAGCATGATTGTAATTGGTAAAAGTTAAATATTATCTAAGTTTAAGAGAGTTATTGCGCCCCAAAATTAATACGATTTTTCTGTTGAGGCTGAGGCTTGTGATATGAAAAGCATGAAAATATGGTGCAAACGATTGCTTAATTATTATTTTTTTTTTTTTTCTACTGCAATCTGCAATTATTGAAGAAATAGCGGCGTAAAGCACTGATGCATAAAGAGTTGTAGAATTGTAGTAGGGCTTGCAGTAGGAGTGGCTACTGCAAGGCAGATGAATCTGCCTTGGCGAGTCACGAAGTGACTATTCAACTTCGATGTAATTAACGACGTAATTAACGAATAATTAACGATTAAATTAACGAATAATTAACGGGCAATTAACCGGCATTAACGACCTTGTTATTATCTTTGTCATTAATTGCGGTTAATTACCCGTTAATTAAACCGTTAATTGTTCATCAATCAACCGTTAATTGTTCGTTAATTTTTTCGCCTTAGTACGACTGCTACATGGGCCTTGTAGAGAGTGTACAAGGGCTTAGTAGGGTGTGTACGAGGGCTTAGTAGTCAATATACAAAGCCCATTGTACATTTGCTTGCAGTAGACGTTCTTACTGCAAGTCCTACTGCAATCGTTCAACGTCTTGTGCGTCAATGCTTTATAGCGATATTTTGTCGATTATTGCAGATTGCAGTAGAAAATGGAAAACTTATTCACGGTAGTCCATTTCGTGTAGACAGGGGGTTAGAGTTCGGAGTCGTTCACCATGTGTTTCATCTCATGACCGCCCCATTTGGCATCATTGCGATAGGTGAATCCGAGTGCTGTATATAGGCGTTCAGCCTTAGGATTGCCCTTGTCCACGAGCAGCGCCGTAGGCAGCCCCAAGCTTGCGGCATGCGAGATGAGATGCTTCATGAGCATAGAGGCGATGCCACGCTTGCGATATTCGGGATAGACAGCGAGCGAGTCGACATAAAACTCACCCTCCTGAGTCTCGTCGTCCATCTGCGAGTAGTCCATGTGCCAGTCGGAGAGGGCAGCCTCCTGAAATCGGCGACGCAGACGATGCAAGTCTTTGCCGTCATATCCCACGATGGCACCAGCCACGGGAGCATAGTCGATGGAGAGAGTCTGCTTGCCGTCGGTGGGCAGAGCCTCGTCGTCGATAGCCATGAAAGCGTTGCGCCAGCTATATTGCGAGTCGTCCATGAGCACAAGTCGCACCATAGTCTGATAGAAATCGTCGAGGGTGTGGTCGTTGCCTACGAGAAACTGGCAGCAGTCGTCAGTCATGGCAGTCATGATGAGCTGCGCGATGTCGGCTGCATGGGCTGGGGTAGCTTTAATAATCTTCATAAGGAATCTTTTGTATTAGTAGAGTAAATCAATATTTATCAAGTATCTTCTTTATCTTCTCAGCTCTCGACTTAGTCTTCATACTCTTAGACGGAGAGAGGAGCTGAAAGAGTCCGAGCAGGTTGAATCCCTGGTTGGGGTTGGGCAGCGCCGCATTGTCGCGTATGCTGCGTGTAGCCTTCTGGGCATCGAAGGCAAATCCGGGCGAAGTGATAACGACACCTTCGAGCACCACCTCCTGCGGAATGAGGAAGATGGTGTCCTGCTGTAGCTCAGTGGTGCCAACGCAACGCTGCATGTAGTGCTTCTTGGACACCGTGGCACTACTGAAGGGCAGCTGCGTGTGGAAGCGTCCCGTGTAGTCGGTGGTGACGCGCTGCCCATTGGATGTAGACACGACAACCCCCGACAGAGGCAGACGTGTGTCCATGTCGGCTATCACGGGGTGGTGTTGGGCGTGTGCCGCTGTGCAAAACAGCGTCAACAGCAGTGCTTGCGTAGTTTTCTTCATGGCTGCAAAAGTAATGAAATGGCTTACGACAGGCAAATCGTTTATTTATTATTAGGACAGTTTGTTAATTATTTGTCAAACAAATGCTAAATAAGGGACAATCTCTAAACATACATAATTAATTAAGAATGAACACGTTTAACTGTTAAATATGTTACAAAAACTGTTAAACAGGTGGGGCGGGGTGCATTATTATACGATATTTTTAGTAACTTTGCATCGCAATTACAAAAGTGCTAACTCAGCATTACAAAAACAGGGTTGAACAACTTTTAGTTCAACGATCACCTTTTGAAAGAATGAAATACTCATTCTAATCTAATTAAAACGTGCCCTAAAAAATGAATTTGAAGAAAACATTAAAGACATTTGCAATATCCATGCTGTTTGCCGTAGCGTCTATTCCAGCGCACGGTCAGGACCTTCTCGCAAGACAGGCACCTGTAGACCGCAAGATGGCAGCAGTGGACACAATCATGCTCCGCAATATCTCAATGAAGGAAGATGCGGAGAATCCAGCATCAGAACTATATGCCAACTGGGACAACCGCTATGCACATCGTGCAACAGAGTTGCCAGAGCACTATAAGATAGACCTTCGTCACTTCTGCATGCCTACCACCAACCGCGTCATCACTAGCAATTTTGGTTCGCGTTGGGGACGTCAGCACAAGGGACTCGACATCAAGGTGTATATCGGCGACACCATTCGCTCGGCCTTCTCGGGCAAGGTGCGCATCGTGCGCTATGAGGGAGGCGGATATGGCAAGTATATCGTAATTCGCCACAACAATGGTCTGGAGACTATATACGGACACCTCTCTAAGCAGCTTGTGGAGGAAAATCAGGAAGTGCGTGCAGGAGATGTCATCGGACTCGGTGGCAACACGGGACGAAGCACAGGCTCGCATCTGCACTTTGAGACACGTCTTTGCGGTGTAGCTCTCAATCCGGCACTGATGTTCGACTTCCGCGAACAGGACGTAACAGGCGACTATTATGCCTTCAATCGTTCGACTTATGCCGACGAATCAGCCACAGCAACACGTCTGCGTGGCAAGCAGGACGGCTCGGTCATGGCACGCGAGACAAGCGACAACGACTTTGCTACAAACAATCGCATGACATCGGGACTTGCCGATCAGGTGCAGTATCACAAGGTGGCAAAGGGCGAGACACTCGAATATATATCGAAGAAACGTGGTGTGACAATAGAGAAGATTTGCAAGCTCAACCACATATCAAAGAAGTCGCGTCTGCGTCCAGGTCAGATTTTGCGCTATTCATAAAGGGTTTATTTTACCATATTATATTAGAATCGTACGCCAGAGAGAAAGTTAATCTTTCTTCTCTGGCGTTTTTGCTTTCTGTATTTTGTGGCTAATGAGCTAAAAAGTGGGAGGCAGATGCAACAAGTTTGCGCAATAAATATTAATTTTGCATTGAAAAATATGGAAATAAAGCAATACACCGCTGATGCCGTGGCACTGCTGCGCCACCTCATAGCAACCGAGTCGGTGAGCCGCAACGAGAAAGCCGCCGCAGACATCATGCAGCAGACGATGGAGAGCTACGGACTGCATACGCAGCGCGAGGCTAACAACGTGTGGACTATGGGACACGTAGACCCTACGAAACCTACGTTGCTGTTCAATGCGCATATAGACACTGTGCGACCCGTGGCATCGTGGACACGCAATCCGTTTGCACCCGATATGGAGGGCGACACGCTCTATGGACTTGGCTCTAACGATTGTGGTGGCGGACTGGTGTCGCTGTTGCAGACATTCCGAATGCTTGCCGATAGAACCGACCTCGAATACAACCTCGTTTATCTCGCTTCTGCCGAGGAGGAGGTGTCGGGCAAGGACGGTATAAGCCGTGCCATACCGCTGCTGCCGCATATAGACGTGGCGATAGTGGGCGAACCAACGGGCATGCAGCCTGCTGTGGCTGAGAAGGGACTCATGGTGCTCGACCTGACGGCGCATGGCAAGAGTGGACATGCCGCACGTGGCGAGGGCGTGAACGCTCTGTATGAGGCGTTGGACGACCTTGTGTGGATACGCGACTATAGATTTAAGCGGGTGAGCGAGCATCTCGGACCGACGGTGATGAACGCCACGGTGATAAACGCTGGCACACAGCACAACGTGGTGCCCGACGAGTGTCGCATCGTGGTGGACGTGCGCACCAACGAGCTTTATACCAACGAGGAGGTGTATGAGTTTGTAGACGCTCACACCAAATGCGAGTGTCGTGCACGCTCCTTCCGTCTGCACTCGTCGTCTATCAATGCCGACCATGCACTGGTGAGACGACTCACGGCTATGGGCAAGCAGCCATTCGGTTCGCCCACACTCAGCGACCAGGCTCTGATGCCGTGGCAGTCGCTGAAACTTGGTCCTGGCGACTCTGCACGCTCACACTCTGCCGACGAGTATATACGTGTCAGCGAGATAGAGGATGCCATTAGTACATACGTAAACTTAATAACAGACAAACACTAAAACGAAATATTATGAAAGATAAACAGCAGGAATTCATGAGACGTGCCATAGCTATCTCGAAGCAGAGCGTGTGCACGGGAGGCGGTCCGTTTGGCGCAGTAATAGTGAAAGGCGATGAAATAATTGCCGAGGCGTCAAACAGCGTAACCATCAGCAATGACCCGACAGCACATGCTGAGGTGAACTGTATACGCAAGGCAACACAACGTCTGGGTACTTTTAATCTTGAGGGCTGCGACATATATACGTCGTGTGAGCCGTGTCCGATGTGTCTTGGAGCCATATATTGGGCTCATCTCGACCACATCTATTATGCCAACGACCGTAAGGATGCGGCTGCTATAGGTTTTGACGACGATTTTATATACCAGGAGGTGGCTCTGCCTAATGCCAAGCGCAACAAGGTGATGGAGCGTTTGCTTGGAGAAGAGGCTTTGGAAGCATTCCGTATGTGGGAACGCTCGGAGGATAAGACAGAATATTGATGGTCAACACAATCAATAAACTGTAGGTAATAAAAAACTAAATAAGACCCTTTTTATGAAAAAACTATTGACAATGACGGTTGCGACATTAGTGATGTCGGCAACAACGTCGCATGCGCAGATCTTTGAGAACAGTCGCTATTATAACCAACGTACAGGACAACTTGACTATTCGCAGAGGTATGGCAACTATTCGAAGCAACACAATGGATTGTTTTGGAGAATGTCAGATAACTACTATGGACTGCGTCTTGGTCCGTCCTACTCAACTATCAAGTCGGACGACCGTGCGCTGAATGCTGGTAATTCGATAACTGGAGTTAATGTGGGAGCTGTGATGGGAATATCACTCAGCTCTTCGGAACCACTCTATCTGGAGTTGGGACTAATGTATAATGAAAAAGGCGGCAAAACTGTTTCGGAGGGCAAGAAAATAACCTATAATCTCAACTACCTTGAGATTCCGGCAGTCGTGAAATACGGCGTTTCGCTGGGCAATAGATTTATGTTGCAGCCGTTCGGTGGATGCTACATGGCATTTGGAGTGGGTGGCAAGCGACGCAACTATGCCGAACGCGAGACAATAAGCTCGTTCTCAAGTCATTACTTCAAGAGATTTGATGCAGGATTGCGTTTCGGTTGCGGTGTCAGCTATGACATGTTTTATGTTGATATGAGCTATGACATAGGTTTGGCTAACATTTGCCACGACTATTTCGATCGCTCGCAAACAAGATGCTTTGGCATCAGCTTTGGTGTCAACTATTAACGAAAAAATATCGGATAATTAACGAAATGATTAACGAATAAATTAACGGTTTAATTAACGAATAAATTAACGGTTTAATTAACGAATAAATTAATGGTTTAATTAACGAATAATTAACGGTCAATTAACCGGCATTAACGACCTCGTTTATAATCTATGTCGTTAATGTCGGTTAATTATCCGTTAATTAGGCCGTTAATTATCCGTCAATTATTTGTCCCTCTCAAGCCGTGCCAACCGGCACGGCGCACAAACTTCCCAAGTTGTTGTCCCGTTGTCGACGTTGTCGTTTTTCATCCTCATTGTCGTCCCACCATTCTCATTGTCGTCCCCCATCCTCATTGTCGTCCCCCACCAACATTGTCTTCCCACCTCTCCTCTTGTTAATTTATTCAAATTTTCGTCTCAATTCTTTGCGTATTCCCCTGAAAATGATATCTTTGCAAATTGAATTTTGACATATATCAATACGGCTACCTACAG
>CAKPST010000037.1 GCA_934183355.1 uncultured Prevotella sp. | reverse complement strand
CAACAACTTTTTTTGCCGTGCCAACTCGGCACGGCGTACAAACTTTAAATGTTGTTGATTTGTTGTCGACGTTGTTGTCTTTTTTATTCTGTAGATAAGTCTTTCTTTTATTATTTCTTGTTTTCTACAGCTGTTGGTGTCCAGTTCTTAAAGAATCTCAGCACCTTTTTCTCGCTATATCCCTTGTCTTCTTCAAGGAAACTTGAGTCCTGTATATGCAGCACCTTGCCCTCATTGTCAAGCACAACGAATACGGGGAAGCCGAAACGTGCTGGGTTGCCCAAGCGTTTCATCAGTTCGGCAGCCTTGTTTGCCGAAGCGTCTCCAGCACTCTTGCGCGGATTATAGTTGACGTGTATAAGTTCAAAGTTGTCGCTCACGGTCTTGTTCACGGCAGAGTCCTTCTCTACAAAGTCGGCAAAGCGCAGGCACCATGGACACCAGTTGCCACCCACCTGACATACAACATACTTGTTTTCGGTCTTTGCTTTAGCAAGAGCCTTGTCGATTTGCTCCATCGGGTCGATGTTCTCGTTGTACACCTTCTTCAGTGCCACCTGAGCGTTTGCCACACTTACGGCAACAGCCATGAGCACAGCTATTACAAATGATTTCTTCATTGTTTGTTTCTGTTGTTAGTTTTATTATTATTGTTTGTTATATTTCCTCCACAATCTCTTCCATAGTCTTGCGCTTCTTCTCAGCTTTAGGACAATCCTCGGCAATGTGTCCAACAGGAATGATGGCTACAGCCTCGAAGTCGTCAGATGGAAACAGTTCTTTCATCACATTGGTGTCATAGTTGCACACCCAACATGTGCCGAGTCCGCGCTCAGTTGCAGCAAGACACAGATGCTCTACAGCAATAGCCACGTCGATGTCGCCATGCAGTTTGTCGTCGTAGCGGCGTGTCCAACACTCCTTATTGTTCTTCATGCAAACAATGTAGAGTGGAGCAGTGCCAAACCATTCGCGGTCGTAGGCTTGTCTCAGTTTAGCCTTTGCCTCCTCGCTGCGCACAATGACAAACTTCCAAGGCTGACGATTGACAGCCGACGGAGCCAGACGCACACATTCGAGGATATAGTCGAGGTCGGATTTACTTACTGGTTCGGCTGTGTATTTGCGTGCCGAGAAACGCTGTTGTGATAGTTCGAGAATGTTCATGTTCTATAGCATTAATATTATTTATTAATAAGTAATGCTACAAATTTATAGAAAAAATCCGGTTTAGCAAATAAAAGGAAGGGAAAAATACCTGTTCAAAAGTATTGTTCCCTTCCTACTTATTTCAACCAATCTCCCACAACCTCTGCATAAGCTCCGATACATCCATATCCTCCGTGCACATTAGTGTATGTGGAGTAGGCAAAGGCAAGTCCATATTTGCCAAGGTCGTTGTTGCTTATGTCGTTGAGCGAGCGCAGCATACTGTTGTATTCTGTAGACAGTGCCAACAGGTGTGGGCGATATCCGATACTCTCGTTAAGCCATGTTTCGATGTACAGGTGCAGTGTCGCCTTGCCTCCGACGAAAGAGCTGTTGTCGAAATTGTATATGTTGCGAAAGTATTCGCTGTCCCAGTCGCTGAGGTCGAAGTCTATGTTCGACGAATTACTGAGCAACGGTTCAGCCGCAACGATAATCGGCATATAATAATTCATGTTGTATGTGTTGTCATTGTATTTGCTCTCAATGCGAACTGCATAATATGGTGTGGACGTATTGTCGAGCATATTCATACGAACTATTGGATAGTTGACACCTTTGAACGACGACGTGTCTAGTCTCACACTTTCTATTGTTGGCTTCTGCGGAATCACTGTGCTTCCGTATGCCTCGTGCATGTCAGTAGCCTTAGCCTTTATCTCTATTCGGTCACCACTATGATGAGATCCAATAGCCATATATCTTGCTACAGGTAGATTGCCGCCAATGATGGTGTCGCCTATATAGATGATGCGGTCGGCGGTGCCGTTGGTGGTGCAACTTAGGCTTTCCACATTTAGAGTCGGCATCTTGCCGCTTATCGGATAAGTGGCAGATACGGTTATGTTGATAGTGTCGTTCTCGCTTGGAAAGGCGTATACAACAAGCCGACTGGGCTTGTTATTGAGTTGGTCGAGGCTCACGCTGTCGCTACATGCCGCGACGAGTAGCATCAGCATGCTGAGAATGAGTATGGATGTAGCCTTGTTCATTGTTTTATTATAGCTCATATTCTCATATTTAGAATTTCAGAGTATAGCTCACCGATGGGATTATAGGTATGAAACCATAGCTCTTTATTTTGAAATTATAGTTCTCGTCGAGTCTCACCTTTACATACATCGTGTTCAGATGGCAGTATGCGTTGTACAGGCTCACGTTCCATATAGCCTCTCTGCCTCGTCGTGTGGTGTGGCGAAAGTTGGCACCAATGTCAAGGCGGTGGTAGGCTGGCAGACGGAAGTTGTTTGGACTGTCGAAGATGTAGTCGTAGCTATAGCCATGGTCGCCAGGGATATTAGGCAGCACGGCATAGCCTATAGGCATAGTCACGCGGTTGCCCGTATGGAATGTCCATGCAGCGTACATCGATATGCGTCGCGAGAAGTTGTGACTTAGCGAGATATTTATTTTGTGACGGTTGTCAAACTGGTCGTCAAACCACTCTGGATATATATCCTTGAACAGTCGTTTGCTCCACGACAGGGTGTAAGCCATCGACATTGTTGTCAAACCGTTGGTGTATGTGGCGTCAGCCTCAATGCCATAGCTCTTGCCCTTGCCCTCAGTCACATCCCGGTTCCATGTAGCAGCCGACGGTTGAAAACCCATCCAGTGGCGATATTGCAGCAAGTTCGACGACTGTTTGTAGTAGGCTTCGAGCGACAGCATTAGATGTCTTGAAGGCTGTGTGTATATGCCAGCAGCAATCTGATGCGACATAGTAGGCCTTATTTCGTCGGTTGTTGGCACCCAGAAGTCGGTGGGCAGTTCGAGAAAACTGCTTGACATGCGGTGTATGCTCTGCGACATGTGGGTGTACGACAACTTCAGCGAAGCACTGTTTGACAGCTGCCACTTCATAGCAAAACGTGGATCGAGCATGATGTATGTGTGTCCGCTTACGGCAGTAGCAGTCATGCTTGTGCCGATATTGGCAGACAGACGCTCGTTTAGCCTCATTTCGTCCTCTGCATATATTGTTGCCTCATGCGACACGGTGTTGACATGCGAGCGCATGGATGTAGTGTCACTTCCCGTTGACGGGTCGCCGTAGTAGAAGGCTTGCCGCTTGGTTTGCGGACGAAATTGGTGTCTGGTCACAGCAGCGCCGAAGTGTATGTGATGATTTCTGGTTGGCTGCCAGTTGAAGTCGGCATGCGCAGCCACGTCAATCATCTGTGTACGGTTGAGTCGTGTGTCGAGATAGTTGCGTTGGTGTCCGTTGTGTTCCACCAGTTCGTAGTCTTCCTCGTTATATTTCTGTCGCGAGTGGCTATATGTGGCGTTTAGCATAGCCGACATTGACAGCGTGGGCGACAATATGAAGTCGCCACCTAACGTACCATTCAAGTTGCCCCAAGCCATGTGGTTCTTCGTGTCGTTCACGTTGCTTCCCCACAGACATTTGTCGTACACTCCATACTTGTCGTAGCCCGAGTATATGCTTGCCCACAGTGTGGTGCGGTTGTTGGGATGATGAGTCAGTTTGGCGTTGAAGTCATGAAACATATACCCCAATTCATATTTGTCATCCTTGCCCTTATTGGCTATAGCGCATATCGGGGTCAGCAGCAAGTCCAGCCAACTGCGTCTTAGCGACACATTGAATGATGTGCGGTTTTTGTTTATCGGTCCTTCCACCTGAATACGTCCGTCGAGCAAACCTATAGATACAGCGCCTTGCACATGCTCCATGTTGCCGTCGCGAGTGCGCACATCGGTTATTGACGACACTCTGCCCGAATAGCGTGCAGGGAAACCACTCTTGTAGAAGTCTACATTCTTGATGATGTCCGAGTTGAATGCAGAGAACAGTCCCAATGAGTGGTTGGTCTGATAGAGAGGAGTGCCGTCGAGCAAGAACAGATTTTCGTCGCTGCCTCCTCCATGTACGTACATGCCCGACACAAAGTCGATGCCCGATGTCACACCCGACGTATTCTGTAAGGTCTTCACGAGGTCGGGCGACGAAAGCAGTGCGAAACCATTGTTTATGTCCTTGGCTGTCAATGTGCGCTTGCCAGTCTGCGTAGTCAGCACAGGCGAGTTCATGTCCTCGGTCACTACCACTTCTTTCAGTTCCACAGCCTGTGTCAGTTGGAAGTTGTGTGAGTTGTCAGCGTTTATGTTCACGTCGAGCGTGTCGGCGTCGCATCCAATGCTTGACACTCTCAGTCTGTGTCTTCCCTCAGCCAAGTGCAGCAGATAGCGTCCACGGCTGTCGGTCAGTGTGCCGTCCTTGGATATTAGGTCGAATATAGTGGCGTTGACGATGGGTTCGCCTTGAATGTCAGTTACTTTTCCTCTGAGTGTGAACATAGTCTTGCGCTCAGCGTTATTGGCAGTCTGCTGTACACGTGTTGTTGTCTGTCGCAGCATTACGTTGCGTTTGCGCTGCTTGTATTCTATTCCGTTCTGCTTGAAAAGAGTGTCGAGAGCCTTGTCGAGCGACATCCTACTGAGGTCAGGACCGCTATACGTCATGTCAAGACGCAATGACGAATCGTATACAAAATGAATGCCGTGCAACTTCTGTAGACGCAGCATCTCAGTGAGTAGAGTGGGGTGGTTGGCTGAGATGCTGGTGTTGAAGTCTATGGCATAAGCAGCAGTGCTGCCAATGGATAGTGCAATCAAGACCAGCAGAATATCAAGATAATATTTCATTTTGTTTCGATTTTTACTCCCAACGTTGTTTCTAACACCTCGATAGCATCTTCCACTCTTGTTGCCTCAATCTCTCCCGACACACTCTTTGTCGTGTCGTTCGTCGAGAGTTGTGTATGGTAATGTCGCGACAGGCAGTCGAGCACCTGATTGATAGGCGTGTGGTCGAAGTGGAACACATCAGTAGTGTCACATTCTTCATATTCGTATATAGTAGAGTCTGCTTGCACAGCTTTAGGCATAGGCTTTCGTGGCAACATATAGTTGTGATAGCCAATGATTCCAGCAGCCACGGCTATTCCCACAACAAGTGTTATGGATGCAGCCACAGCTATCTTGCGCCTGTTGCTCTGTCCGTTCATTCCCCTCATGGTTTTTAATCGTTGCCATGCTCGGTTGGTGTCAAGACAGTTGGGCTTGTAGTGTTTTACTACAAATTGCAGTTCCTCGTCGTTTATATTGTTCATAGTGTCTTGCATTATTACAAAAAGTAGTTTCCTTCTAATGAATCTGTTTCTCCCTTAACTCACAGTTGCAGCAGCATCAAGTATATAGCCTTAGCCCGTCCGCGCAGTGTGGCATACGCCTTGTGCATGTGCGCCTCCACCGTCTTAATGCTTATGCCCAGTGTCTCGGCAATGTCGCTGTTGCGTTTGCCGTCGCGCTTGCTCATAAGTAACACACGGCGACACATAGCCGGCAGACTATCAATCTCGGTCCATAGTCTTGCTTCGCGTTCGCTTCGTTCCTGTAGGTCGTTGTCGTCGTCGGACAGGTTGTCTATCTCTGCATCCGCAGTAGTCGTGTTGCGAAAAGGGTCGCGCCGCACATAGTCGAGACATGCGTTGCGTGTCATGCTGTACAGATAGCTTTTGGGTGAGGCAAACACCTCGCCACTGTCTGTCTTCTCGGCAAAACGCACAAAGCAGTCCATCACCACGTCCTCCGCCGTGTCTATGTCGTCAAGAAAGTGGACGGCATACATGCAGAGAGCGCGGTAGTGTAAACGGAATAGTTGTTCAATACTCATCATTATATTTAGAATGTCACACCCACACCAAACGACAGCGAGTGGCGTGTCACGTTGCTTTTGTAGAATACGGGCAGTTGTGTGTCAGCGTTGATGTATCCAGTCCATACATCGCGGAAGTCCTTATAATCGTAAGCCACCTGGAAGTTAACTCCAAAATGTTTAGCCAAGTTCACCGTATATCCTACGCCAAGCTTACCAGTAAAACCTCTATAGAAATCGCCCGATGAAGGTTTGATGGCATAGCCCAAGTCGGTGAAGGCATAAGCTCCAGCGAGTTTCTTGAATGGTTTGTATCGCAGAGTGGCATACACTGGCATTGTGTTGAAGTCGCCCTCTGTGTAGCGGTCGAGTCCAATGCCAGCACCCACCGACCATTTCTCAGCCACATCATAGCGTGCTCCCAAGCGCAGTGAGTGTCCTCCCATGTCATAGTCTTTGTGAGTATAAGTATGTCCGTACTTATTCTCCGACAGACCGAGATTGTAGTGATAGTCGAGGTCTACGTGCAACTTCGACTGTGCTTTAGTTCCAACCATTGTTGCTCCACCCAATGCGATGCAGAGCGACATTCTGATGATACTGTTGTTAATTGCCATAATTCTTTGTTCTTGTATATGTTTGGTATGTTTTGCCGCCCGTTATTGTAGCGGTTTCAACAGTAAGACGCAGACATTGTATAAAACCCTTAGTCGTTTTTTAAAATAATGCCCACAAAGTTACAAATAACATTTTTTTCTTAAAAATATATAGCTTATTTAAAGTTAATATTGTATCTTTGGCAACGTTTTTTATAATTACACAATTATGCATTACTAATTGCAAAACTATAATAAATATGAAGAAACTCTACACGCTCATTGGCGCTCTTCTCCTTGCACAAGGAGTGATGGCAACTGATTACGTACTGCTCAAAAAAAGTACCAAACTGAATGCCGCAAGTAAGATAGAACTAACCAAGTTGCAGACACAAGAAGAAACAGCTATAGCCAAAAACATGGCTATGGGCAACAAGCTGAAAGCAGTGCAACAGCAGATGGACAATCGCACTATACGTGCCATTGTCAAGATGACACCTGGATGCGATGCCTCTACTCTTGAGTCTGATGGAATAACAGTGACATCGGCAGTCAATCATTTCGCTATTGCCACCATCCGTCTGTCTGAGTTGCAGGCATTGGCAGAGCGAAGCGATGTGGAGTCCATCAGCTTTGGCAAACGCAAGAAGCACCTATTGCTCGACAAAGCACATAAATCTACAGGCGTGGACAAGATACACCTTGGCACCGGTCTCACTCAACCTTATACGGGCAAGGGTGTGGCAATAGGTGTGCTTGATGATGGTTTCGACCCTAACCACATCATGTTTAAAGATGCCAATGGCAAGAGTCGTTTCAAGATGATTGGTTATGCCAAGACGGATGGCGACGAACTCACTTATCTCACTACTCCCGACGAAATATCAGCCTTCAAGACCGACGACAACGAAGAAAGCCATGCAACACATGTCAGTGGTATTGCTGCTGGCAACTATCAAGGCAGCTCATTCAAGTTGCAGGGTGTTGCTCCAGATGCCGATATCTTGATGGGACCTATCCCATACTATAATTCCGACTATGATGTCTTTGACAGAATGGTCAACTGGTGCAAGGAGAATGGCGACAAGCGTCTTGTTCTCAACATGTCTTATGGTGCCAATGCCGGAAGTCATGACACAACCGACCCCGAAGTAGCTTTCATCGATGAGTTTGTCAAGAAGTATAACGTGGTAGCTTGCATTGCCGCAGGCAACGAAGCCGACTATGAAATTGTGCAGCGTCACACCTTCACGGGTGCTGACAACGAGACTATGAAGGCAGCTTTCTATAACGACAAAGACGATTATGGTGAATTAATGGTGAACGAAATCTACAACTATTTCACTGTTACCAATCCTGAACAACAGATAGAGATAGACATTGTAGTATATAATACGAACACAGGTGCTATTAAGAACACATGGAAGTTTGTGAATTCATCATATCCTGATGGAAGAGAAAACACATATAAAAACAACAACTTCAAAGGAAAGATTTCTGTTCAATCTGAAGACATAGCCAATGGCATGAAGGGCTACTTCCTCGTCGTTACTAATATCACCAATATGGGAAAAGACTGCTCACTGGGCTATGTGGTGAGAGGCAAGGCTGGTCAGACCGTAACAAGTTATCTTGAGAGCAATACCGTCTTTGACACCTATATACCAGAATGCAACATCGGCATCACTCACGATGGCACCATCAACTCCATTGCTTGTGGCACAGAGCCTATCGTGGTGGGAGCTTACAACACTACCAAATCTTATAAGTCCATCGATGGAGGCACATATACATTTAATGATATGTTCTATGGTGTTAAGTATGGCAATAAAGTAGGTGACATAACGTACTTCTCAAGTTACGGAAAATTGGTTGATGGCAGAGAACTTCCGCACGTCTGTGCTCCAGGTCTTTTTGTCATTTCAAGTTTCAACAGCTACGACCCCAACAATTATGAAGAAGATGTCACACAGCAATTATCTGTAGGCGACAGACAGTATGAGTTTGGTCAGATGAGTGGCACGTCAATGGCTACTCCATACATGAGTGGTGTATGTGCTCTCTGGCTCGAAGCCGACCCGACGCTCAGCTACACTCAGATAAGAGAGATAGCACAGAAGACAGCCATATCAGACACCTATTGCACCACCGATAATTACTATACAAAGAATGGTGATGGCAATCAGGCTGGTAGTGGAAAGATAGACGCCTATGCAGGTTTGAAATATATCCTCGACCAGAAGGCTACAGGTCTTTCTCCCATCGCAGCAGGCAAGGACTTTATGATTCGTTCGCTTGACGGCAACACCTTCGAGGCATATACAGCAGGTGCCATCGCCATGACCGCCACACTCTATGACGTGCATGGTCATCAAGTGGCGTCTGCAAGTAGCGCAGGCAATACCGTCAGCATATCAGCAGCAGGACAAAGCAAAGGCATATACATCCTCCGCGTGGCAGACGGAAAACAAACTCATGTACAGAAAGTTGTAGTGAGATGATATGATTAAAGGGAAGCGAGAGCTTCCCTTTTTATATATGTAACAACTTTATAGTTAGCATTCGTTTAATATCTTGGCACATTGCATTTGCTGTGATACAGATATTCACTCCTCCTGTAATGTTTTTCGTTTTTATCTACCATCTGCCATTTATAGGTGTTTTATCACTATAACATATTGATTTGTAGTGATATAATAGTTGTGGCACATTCTTCCAGGATGTCTATATCTGCCATTCCATCTACCATTCTATATATGTCATCTGCCATCACTTAGGAAGCAGCCAAAGTGTAAAATTTATGAAGGCTTGGTATGATGAGTATCTGGGCTTAGTACGATGAGTATCTGGGCTTGGTAGACTTCGTAGAAATCACGATGATGGTAGATGAGATGGCGTGGCTGGTAGATGGAATGGTACATTCTGCGATTTTTTTAATATCTGCCAGCCTTTATAGTGTTGATAATAAGGGTGTTATGTGATTTGTGGCACATGTGGTAGTATTTTTCACATAACATGTTTATATAAATCATCACTTTTTCTGAGAAATATTTGCATAGCTGAAATATTATTTGTTACTTTGCATTTTGAGATAACTATCACGGGGTGCCGAATGTCTTCGGCTGAGATTATACCCATAGAACCTGATACGGATAATGCCGTCGAAGGGAAAATGATATAACTTCAATCAAGGAAATAATACATTCGATAGCCAAAGGAAGACGCCCTTTGTGAGGTTGTCATATTGTTTAACAACCCATTTTAAGGTGAATTATGAAAGTAAATATTAACAACAAGGCGACTGAGGTGAACGCTACTTCGCTGCAGCAGCTGGCTACAGAACTGTCATTGCCTGAGAAGGGCGTGGCTGTGGCTGTGAACAACCGTATGGTGACACGCACTGAATGGTCCCAAACCACTATCAATGAGGGTGACAACATCGTTGTCATCAAGGCCGTGTGTGGCGGATAGAGTAGGGCGATAATCTACGAATGTATATAAGAATCCAAAATTAAATATTTCAATTAACAATTATGGAAAAGCTGACAATCGCAGGACGTGAGTTCAACTCTCGCCTGTTTCTTGGTACAGGAAAATTCAACAACAACACCCTTATGGCTGAGGCTATCAAGGCTTCGGAGACAGAGATGGTGACAGTGGCTATGAAGCGCATCGAGCTTAACGACGAGCACGACGATCTTCTATCGCACATCATCCAGAACCCAAATATCCAGTTGCTGCCAAATACCAGTGGCGTGCGCAATGCCGAGGAGGCTGTGTTTGCTGCACAGATGGCTCGTGAGGCTTTCGGCACCAACTGGCTCAAACTCGAAATTCATCCCGACCCTCGCTATCTGCTGCCCGACTCTGTGGAGACACTCAAGGCCACTGAGCAGCTTGTGAAGATGGGCTTCGTGGTATTGCCTTATTGCCAGGCCGACCCAACGCTCTGCAAGCACCTTGAGGAGGCTGGCGCTGCAACTGTGATGCCGCTGGCTGCTCCTATCGGCACCAACAAGGGACTGCGCATGAAGGACTTCTTGCAGATTATCATCGAGCAGGCTACTGTGCCTGTTGTGGTTGATGCTGGCATCGGCGCACCGAGTCATGCTGCGGAGGCAATGGAGATGGGCGCAAGCGCATGTCTCGTCAACACCGCCATCGCCGTGGCAGGCAACCCAGTGGAAATGGCTAAGGCATTCAAGGAGGCTGTCATCAGCGGTCGTCGTGCCTACGAGGCTGGTCTCGGAGCTGTGAGCGACTGTGCTGAGGCAAGCTCGCCACTCACACAATTCCTCATGTAAACGAACTTACGTTAATATAAAAAATTATTCAACAAGTGCAGAGCGCAAGAGAAGCAATATGATTCTTCACTCTTCGTTCTTCACTCTTCACTTAACAAATTATGCCAAACGACAACAAAGCTTACGCCCAGAGAGAAAAGGCGTATATGCCGGGAAAACTCTTCCCACAGATTAAGGTAGGAATGACTAAGGTGAACCTCACTCCCACTGTAGTCAGAGACGAGAAGGGATTGCCGCACATGACTCCAAACGCACCTGTTTATATCTACGACACAAGTGGTCCTTATAGCGACCCTAACATCGAGGTTGATCTCAAGAAGGGTTTGCCACGTATGCGCGAGCAGTGGATTATAGACCGCGATGACACCGAGCAGCTCTCAGAGATAACAAGCGAGTATGGCAAGCAGCGCCTCGCCGACCACTCGCTCGACCATCTGCGCTTTGAGCATATCTGCATGCCGCGCCGTGCTCGTGAGGGCAAGCACATCACACAGATGGCTTATGCCAAGGCTGGCATCGTGACTCCCGAGATGGAGTATGTAGCCATCCGCGAGAATATGAACTGCGAGGAATTGGGCATCAAGTCGAACATCACTCCTGAGTTTGTGCGCGACGAGATAGCACGCGGACGTGCCGTGCTGCCAGCCAACATCAACCACCCAGAGAGTGAGCCGATGATTATCGGACGCAACTTCCTTGTGAAGATCAACACTAACATCGGCAACTCTGCCACCACCTCAAGCATTGAGGAGGAGGTAGACAAGGCTGTATGGTCGTGCAAATGGGGTGGCGACACTCTGATGGACCTCTCTACTGGCGACAACATCCACGAGACACGCGAGTGGATTGTGCGCAACTGCCCCGTGCCTGTAGGCACAGTGCCTATCTATCAGGCTCTGGAGAAGGTGAACGGCAAGGTGGAAGACCTCAACTGGGATGTATTCCGCGACACACTCATCGAGCAGTGTGAGCAGGGTGTCGACTACTTCACCATCCACGCCGGCATACGTCGTCACAATGTACACTTGGCTGACAGCCGTTTGTGTGGCATCGTGAGCCGTGGCGGTAGCATCATGAGCAAGTGGTGTCTCATACACGACCAGGAGAGTTTCCTCTACGAGCACTTCGACGACATCTGCGACATCGTGGCTCAGTATGACGTTGCTCTGTCTTTGGGCGACGGTCTGCGTCCTGGATGTATCGCCGATGCCAACGATGCAGCCCAGTTTGCCGAGCTCGACACTATGGGCGAACTCGTGACACGTGCTTGGGACAAGAATGTGCAGGCATTCATCGAGGGTCCGGGTCATGTGCCAATGCACAAGATCAAGGAGAACATGGAGCGCCAGCTCGACCATTGCCACGAGGCACCGTTCTATACACTCGGTCCTCTCGTTACCGACATCGCTCCTGGCTACGACCACATCACATCTGCTATCGGTGCTACACAGATAGCATGGCTCGGCACGGCAATGCTCTGCTACGTAACACCTAAGGAGCACCTCGCCCTGCCTAACAAGGAGGATGTGCGCACAGGTGTTGTGACATACAAGATTGCGGCTCATGCTGCCGACATAGCCAAGGGACATCCGGGTGCCACCATCCGCGACAACGCTCTGTCTAAGGCTCGCTTCGAGTTCCGCTGGCGCGACCAGTTCCACCTCTCGCTCGACCCAGATTTGGCTCTCAAGTACTTCGAGGAGGCTGGACACACCGATGGCGAATACTGCACAATGTGTGGTCCTAACTTCTGTGCTGCCAAGTTGACTCACGACTTGCGCAAACTGAAATAATAAAACAAGAGAAAATGAACAACCGTTACAACCGCCAAATGATGATCCCCGAAATCAGTGAGGAGGGTCAGAGGAAGATACGGGCTGCAAAGGTACTGATAGTGGGTGTCGGTGGACTCGGTTCGCCGATAGCCACCTATCTCACTGGTGCCGGCATAGGACGCATAGGCATCATCGACGATGATGTAGTAGACATCACCAACCTGCACCGCCAAGTGCTCTACTCGGAGGGTGAGGAAGGACAGCCGAAAGTGGAATGTGCCAAGCGTCGACTACAGTCGCTCAATAGCGAGGTGGAGATAGACGCCTATCCATTCCGCCTGACCAAGGCGAACGCTCAGGAGCTGATAAGCCGCTACGACATCGTAGTGGACGGCATGGACAACTTTGCCACTCGCTACATTGTGAGCGACGAGTGTCAGCGTCAGGGCAAGCCATACGTCTATGGTGCCATACGTGCATTGGAGGGGCAGGTGGCAGTGCTCTGCAAGGGTCGCTGCACCTATCGCTCGCTGTTGCCCGACGAGGAGGCTACACTCAGCATGCCTCATCCCGGCAAGGCGGTGCTCGGCACCACGCCCGGCGTAGTGGGCAGTGTGGAGGCAAGTCAGGTGCTGATGCTCGTCACTGAGATAGGCGAACCACTGATAGACAAAATCTGGACTGTCGACTTGGGTACGATGCAGAGCTATGTAATAGAGATGTAAAAATAATAATACAATGTTTTCAGACGAATTAAAAAAGATTAGTTGGCAGGAGACCACGGAACGCATCGCGAGCATGACCGCCAATGATGTGCGCCGCGCTCTGAGCAAGAGCCACTGCGACGTGAACGACTTCATGGCGCTACTTTCACCTGCA
This sequence comes from uncultured Prevotella sp., assembly GCA_934183355.1. Taxonomy (GTDB): domain Bacteria; phylum Bacteroidota; class Bacteroidia; order Bacteroidales; family Bacteroidaceae; genus Prevotella. The sequence goes on along the minus strand of CAKPST010000037.1, from coordinate 10,907 downwards.
GCCGAACCCTATCTTGAGGAGATGGCACGACTGTCGCGCAAATATACCGAGGAACGTTTTGGCAAGACGATGTCGATGTTCATTCCATTGTACATCACCAACTCATGCTCCAACTCGTGTGTCTACTGCGGATTTCATGTGCAGAACCCGATGGCTCGCACCATCCTCACCCCAGAGCAGATAGAGAACGAATACAAGGCTATCAAGGAGCTTGCTCCGTTCGAGAATATCCTTCTTGTCACTGGCGAGAATCCTGCCAAGGCAGGCACTCCATATCTTGCCAAGGCTATTGACATTGCCAAGAAGTATTTCTCTAACATCAAGATAGAGGTGATGCCACTGTCTACAGAGGACTATCGCACACTGGCTCAGCACGGCATGAACGGTGTAATCTGTTTCCAAGAGACCTACAACCGCGAGCACTACAACATCTATCATCCACGTGGAATGAAGAGCAAGTTTGAATGGCGTTGCGATGGCTTCGACCGCATGGGACAGGCTGGCGTTCACTCCATAGGTATGGGTGTGCTCATCGGACTGGAGAAGGACTGGCGCACCGACGTGACGATGATGGCTTATCACCTGCGCTATCTACAGAAGCACTACTGGCGCACTAAGTATAGCGTCAACTTCCCACGTATGCGTCCGGCACAGAACGAGGGTTTCCATCCCAACTGCTATATGACCGACCGTGAGTTGGCACAGGCAACATTCGCTATGCGCATATTCGACCACGATGTAGACATCTCATACTCTACACGTGAGCCAGCGTTCATACGCGACAACATGGCTACACTCGGCGTGACAACAATGTCGGCTGAGTCGAAGGTGAATCCTGGTGGCTACCACACCTATCCGCAGGCTCTTGAGCAGTTCAGCGTGAGCGACGAGCGCACAGCCAAGGAGATAGACCGCCGTCTGCGCGAGATAGGACGCGAACCAGTTTGGAAGGACTGGGACGCATCGTTCGACCTGTTCAATCCGCTGAAGAAAAAGGCGTAAAATTTAAAAAAAATGTCACATTTCACTCCCCTCCCTATGGGGAGGGGTTGTGGGTGGGGCTTATTATTCTATTATGTTTACACTACTACTTGTTGTTGCTTGCCTATTGTCAACGACAACTACCGCCTTTGCCGCCAGCGGCACAGAGAGCGTCAAGGCGCACTATCTGCCCGAAGAGACCGCCGAACGCTTTGGCGAACTCAACATTCAATACAATGGTCGCATCTGTTCTATGCAGACATTCGCCATCGACTTCACCAAGAAGCTATATGGCGACAAGACCTATAAGGGACTCACTGCCGAACAGGTGGTGACGGGTTGGATATTCTGGGGAGAAGAGTGGATGAACGAACCAATGCTCCAGATGGAAAGCAGCGAGATGAAGGCTACTAAGCCATTGCCCGACTATGTGTCTGCCAACGCCTACAACAAGTCGCACGCCAAGATGCCGACAGCCGACGACAAGATAGAGCTGCTCATGAATCTGCGACGCGGACTCTTGCTGAAGATATTCCCCTACAACATACAAGACACCATAAAATGGCTCGCACCCACTGAAGACATGCCAAAGGCTATGGACTACAAGCAACAGCAGTTCATACAGACTGTCTTCACACTGCTATACGACAATGCTGAGGCTAAGAAATACAAGCAGATGGACGAGATAGTAGGAGTGATGCAGAAGTTTCAGACGGACAATGGTGGACTGTCGCTGCCCACTGCCCGTCAGATGGCTGCCGAGCGCATGTGCAACAACATTCCATTTGCCACCATACTCTTCATCACATGTCTGGCGATAGGATTCCCCATGTTCATATACACCGTGTCGCGTCTCAGCCGGCAGTGTCGACTGGAGAACAATCGCGACGTGCGTGCAGGCAAACGCTCGTTCACAGACAACATCGTCACATGGACTATGCGCGTCGTCATGCTTGCCATCTTTGCCACACTCTCATACTGCGAGTATCAGCAATACGCCCTCAGTGGCAACATGCCCATTGGCGACAACTACGAGCTTATGCTATTTGTGGCATGGACAGCCGTGCTCGTGTCGCTCGTGCTGAGCTTCAAGTTTCGCATACTGCTGACATGCGGATTTCTCGTGTCGGGAGTGTTCCTGCTTGCATGCCATATCATCCAGACAGCCCCCGAGACAGTGCAAGCCATACACACATCCCTCCCCATGCTCCCTGGCATACAGATGGCAGCATTCATGGCAGGCTTTGCAATGCTCTCGCTCATTTTTGCCAATGGGTTCATAGCCTTCGTTGTGCGCTGCATCAACCGCGACGCCACGAGCATAATGCTCACCTTGAAACAACAGTCGCTGTATTTGTTCTATCCAGCCATGGTGGCATTTGGCATAGGCATACTCACCAAGTTGGTGATACTGCTGTCATAATGAGCAACCTTGGGAAACGGAATTTTTATATTTTATTTCATTATTCCAATAATTAGCCGTATATTTGCAGACAAAACAAACTTATCCTATTATTATGCAAACAAAAAGTTTTAAACGCACTTTAGCAGCCATAGCATGTTCTGCACTTATGGCTACACCCCTTTCGGCAAAGGTAAAGGTTACGGCTCCTGCCCCAATACTGCCTCTACCCGAACAAAAACAGATAGACTGGCAGCGTATGGAGACATACGCATTCATCCACTTCGGACTCAATACATTCAGCGACCGTGAGTGGGGATATGGCGACACCGACCCTAAGGTGTTCAATCCGACACGTCTCGACTGCGAACAGTGGGCTAAGACACTTGTGGCAGCCGGAATGAAGGGTGTGATTCTCACAGCCAAGCACCACGACGGATTCTGTCTGTGGCCATTCGCTGGCAACGACTACAACATAAGCCGTTCGCCATACAAGAACGGCAAGGGCAACGTTGTGAAGGAACTGTCGGAGGCTTGCAAGAAGTACGGACTGAAGTTTGCCGTATATCTCTCGCCATGGGATCGTTCGCGTGCCGACTACGCTACACCATCATACCTGCCTTATTTCTACGCTCAGTTGCGCGACTTGCTCACCAACTATGGTGATGTGTTTGAGGTGTGGTTTGACGGTGCTAATGGTGGTGACGGCTACTATGGTGGTGCACGCGACTCACGCACCATAGACCGCAAGAACTATTACAACTATCCTCGCATATTCGAGATGCTTGACAGCATACAGCCCAACGCTGTGGTATTCGGCGACGGAGGACCAGGCTGCCGCTGGGTGGGCAACGAGAAAGGTTTTGCCGGTGAGACCAACTGGGCTTTCCTGCGCAAGGGTGTAGTGTTCCCAGGATATTCTAAGTATCACGAACTGCAATACGGACACGAGGACGGCAACCAGTGGACAGCAGCCGAGTGCGACGTGTCGATACGTCCAGGATGGTTTTATCATCCAGAAGAAGACGGCAGAGTGAAGTCGCCTGAACAGCTCACCGATCTCTACTATCGCTCTGTGGGACACAACGCGACACTGTTGCTCAACTTCCCTGTTGACCGCGAAGGTCTGATCCATCCCGTAGACTCTGCCAATGCCGTGAACTTCCATAAGAAGATACAGCAGGAGTTGGCTCACAACCTTGTGGCAGGCATGAAACCTACAGTCACCAACGAGCGTGGCGGCGAATTTGTGGCAAAAGCCATGACCGACTCGTCGTGGGACACATATTGGGCTACCAAGGACGGCGTGACATCTGCCGACATCACCTTCACATTCAAGAAGCCGCAGCTGATGAACCGCATCATGCTCCAGGAATATATTCCTCTGGGACAGAGAGTCAAGAAGTTTGCTGTGGAATATCTCGACAACAAGGGGGCGTGGCGCACTGTAGACCAGGGCGAGGAAACCACTACCATCGGCTACAAGCGTCTGTTGCGTTTCCGTACAGTAGAGTCGAAGGGCATACGTGTGCGCATACTTGACTCACGTGGTCCGATTTGCATCAACAACATTGGTGTATACTATGGTGGCAAGGACGCTCAGTTGACATGGAGCCCGACAGCTGAGGCTATCAAGTCGATGCCGTTCACTATCGTTGGTATGGACGAGTCGATGCTCTATAAGGTGACCGACCGCGAACCGAAGACCGTGTTGACATGCTCAAAGAACGAGATTGTGATAGACCTCGGAAGCGAAACCGACATCACCACCTTGTTGTATCTGCCCGACCAGAGCGAGGGACGACGCGGACTAATCCACCTCTACACCGTGGCAACATGCAATGCCGATGGTTCGGGCGAGAACGTACTGAAGAAGGGCGAGTTCTCTAACATTCAGAACAACCCCGTATTGCAGACAGTACAGTTCCCGACAGTCAAGACACGCTATCTGAAGCTCAAAGCCGACCGTATGGTGACTGAGGGCGAACAGATGGGCATCGCTGAGTTGGGAGTGAGATAAATAAGACATAAACGTTGATAAATAGATACTGAAAGATAGGAGAAAGGAAAATGCTGGCACATACGTTATGTGCGTCAGTGTGTTTCTTCCTCCTATTTTTTTTGAATCTTAAATCAAACAAATTGTCATAGCATGTATAATAAACCTAAATATGATTATTAATGAGTTATAAAAACTATTTGTTGGGATTTGATGTCGGCAGCAGCAGTGTCAAGGCTTCGCTTGTTGACATTGATAGTGGAGAGTGTGCTGCATCGGCGTTCTATCCTTCGGAGGAAGCTCCAATAAAAGCCCTCAAGACAGGTTGGGCGGAACAAGACCCCGAGATGTGGTGGACCAATGCCAAGCTGGCACTTGCCGACATTATGGCAAAGACAGGAGCTAAGGGCTGTGACATCAAGGGTATTGGTATTTCGTATCAGATGCACGGACTGGTGTGTGTAGACCGCCAGATGCGCCCCGTACGCGACAGTATTATATGGTGCGACTCGCGTGCCGTGCCCTATGGCGAGGAGGCTTTCCAGGCATTGGGAGCCGACTATTGCTTGGGTCACTTGCTCAATTCGCCCGGCAACTTCACCGCTGCCAAGCTGGCATGGGTTCGTCAGAACGAGCCAGACGTGTTCGACCGTATATATAAGATAATGTTGCCGGGCGACTATCTTGCCTTGCGACTCTCGGGAGAGGCCAATACTACCATTGGCGGACTGTCGGAAGGAATATTCTGGGACTTCAAGAACCGTGAGCTGTCGCAGCCTTTGCTCGACCATTTCGGCATCAGCCGCGACCTCATTGCGGACATAGTCCCAACCTTCGCCGTGCAGAGTCATGTGTCGGCAGCAGCCGCTGCAGAGACGGGACTGGCTGAAGGCACACCTATATCTTACCGTGCCGGCGACCAGCCCAACAACGCCCTCTCGCTCAATGTGTTCAATCCGGGTGAGATAGCATCAACAGCCGGAACCTCGGGTGTTGTATATGGAGTGCTGGGCAGCGTAGGCTACGACCCGAAGAGCCGTGTAGGCACCTTCGCCCACGTCAACTATACCGACCAGCTGACACGTCTGGGTGTGCTGCTATGCATCAACGGCACAGGATGTCTTAATTCTTGGGTGCGCCGCAATGTGGCTCCCGACTTGTCGTATGCCGAGATGAACGACCTCGCGGCCACTGCCCCGATAGGCAGCGACGGCGTGAGCATCATCCCCTTTGGCAACGGAGCCGAGCGAGTGCTTGAAAACCGTGAGGTGGGATGTTCGCTTCATGGCATCAACTTCAACAAGCACACACGTGCCCACATCATACGTGCAGCCCAGGAAGGCATCGTCTTCTCGTTCTGCTACGGCATGGAGGTGATGCGCAGTATGGGTATGGACATCAACAAGATACACGCTGGTCGTGCTAATATGTTCCTCAGTCCGCTGTTCCGACAGACGCTTGCCAGCACTAGTGGTGCCACCATCGAGCTGTACGAAACCGACGGTAGCGTTGGCGCGGCAAAGGGTGCCGGCATGGGATGTGGCATCTATAGCGACCACAATGAGGCGTTTGCATCGCTACGCAAGCTTGGAGTGGTAGAGCCAGAGGCTGCTATGGCAGAACAATACCGGGAGGCATATTTGAGATGGAAGGCACAATTAAAATAAATTCCTTAATAACATCAATATAACAAAATATATAAAATTAACCTGCTCTACACTTCACTCCTCTCCCAACGAAGAGGGGGTGGGGTAGGGCCTAAACTTAATCACTAATGAAACAGTATTTTCCACAAATCGACAAGATTCCTTTCGAAGGACCAGAAAGCAAGAACGTAATGGCATTCCACTATTATCAGCCCGAGAAGGTGGTAATGGGCAAGAAGATGAAGGACTGGTTGAAGTTTGCTATGGCATGGTGGCACACACTGGGCCAGGCTTCAGGCGACCAGTTTGGAGGTCAGACACGCGACTATGAGTGGGATCACGCCGACTCAGCATTGCAGCGTGCCAAGGACAAGATGGATGCCGGATTTGAGATAATGCAGAAGCTTGGCATCGAATACTTCTGCTTCCACGATGTCGACCTCGTAGAACCGTCGGACGACATTGCCGAATACGAGGCTAACATGAAGGCCATCACCGACTATGCACTTGAGAAGATGAAGGGCACCGACATCAAGCTGCTGTGGGGTACAGCCAATGTGTTCTCCGACAAGCGCTACATGAACGGAGCTGCAACTAATCCTGACTTCGATGTTGTGGCTCGTGCTGCCGTGCAGATAAAGAACGCCATCGACGCCACAATCAAGCTTGGCGGCACCAACTATGTGTTCTGGGGCGGACGCGAGGGCTACATGTCGCTGCTCAATACCGACCAGAAGCGCGAGAAGGAACACCTCGCACAGATGCTCACCATTGCTCGCGACTATGCCCGTGCCAACGGATTTAAGGGTACATTCCTTATCGAACCGAAGCCTATGGAGCCTACTAAGCACCAGTATGACGTGGACACCGAGACCGTCGTTGGATTCCTTCGTGCACACGGTTTGGACAAGGATTTCAAGGTGAACATTGAGGTTAACCACGCTACTCTTGCCGGTCACACCTTCGAGCACGAACTGGCTGTGGCTGTAGACAATGGTATGCTCGGCTCTATCGATGCCAACCGTGGCGACGCTCAGAACGGATGGGACACCGACCAGTTCCCAATCGACAACTTCGAACTTACACAGGCAATGATGCAGGTAATCCGCAATGGCGGATTGGGTAATGGCGGTTCGAACTTCGACGCTAAACTGCGCCGCAACAGTACCGACCCCGAGGATCTCTTCATAGCCCATATCTCAGGTATGGACGCTATGGCTCGTGCGCTGGAGAATGCTGCCGCCATACTGACAGAGAGCGAACTGCCCGCTATGCTCAAGCAGCGCTATGCAAGCTTCGACGAAGGCATGGGCAAGCAGTTTGAAGAGGGTAAGCTCAATCTGGAGCAGCTCGTGGACTATGCTAAGCAGAATGGCGAACCGCAACTCACAAGCGGCAAGCAGGAGAAATACGAAACAATCGTAGCGCTGTACGCTAAGTAGAATTAGTTGAGAGTTGAAAGTTGGGAGTTGAAAGTTGAGAGTTATGATATGTTATATTAATAATGGATTGATATAAACAGTTAAATAAAGGTTTTCATAACTTTCAACTCTCAACTTTCAACTCTCAACTCCCAACTCCCAACTTTCAACTTTCAACTCTCAACTTTCCAGTGGATATTCAATTTAAATACAAAAACGGCAGACCCTCTAATGGGAGTCTGCCGTTTTTGTATTATCTTCTGCCTTCTTGGTAATATATTCCGCAATCGGGGTATAGCATTAATCTAATAATGTTAGTATCTTTGCAACGTGAAACAGTAACGAACAAATAAATAAATCAATAAACGATGTATATAGAGAAGATACAGAGTCCTGCCGACTTGAAAGGCATGGACATCGCGACACTTAATATTGTAGCCGACGAGACACGCCAGGCTGTGCTCAATCGTGTGAGCAAGCATGGCGGACACGTAGGTCCTAACCTTGGATTTGTAGAAGCAACGGTGGCATTGCATTATGTGTTCAACGCGCCCGAGGATAAGTTTGTGTTCGACGTCAGCCACCAGTGCTATCCGCATAAGGTATTGACCGGTCGTGCAGCCGGATTTCTTGGCAACGTAGACGACATGAATGCCATTTCGGGCTATTCTTCTCCGGCAGAGTGCCCGGAGTATGACAACTTTGAGGTGGGCCATACTTCCACATCCATCAGTCTTGCTACCGGACTACAGAAGGCACGCGACGTAAAAGGAACCAAGGAGAATATCATAGCCATTATAGGTGACGGTTCACTGTCGGGCGGTGAGGCTTTCGAAGGACTTGATGAGGCTTCAGAGCTTGGCACGGGCATCATCATCGTTGTAAACGACAACGAGATGTCGATAGCCGAGAACCATGGCGGTATATATAAGAATCTGCGTGCGCTGAGAGAGAGCCGTGGTGAGTGCGAGCACAATTGGTTTAAGGCATGGGGATTTGAGTATAAGTATCTGGAGGAAGGCAACGACATAGAAAAACTCATTGAGGTGTTCCGTAGTGTCAAGGATACCGACAAGCCAACAGTAGTACATATTCATACAGAGAAGGGTCATGGCTATGCCCCTGCCGTAAAGAATAAGGAAGCTTGGCATTGGGGAATGCCGTTCAATCTTGAAGACGGCAGCCGACCTGTAAGAAATGCTGACGGAACAATGCCTGAGGTGAAACCATGCGAGACATATCCCGAACTCTTCGCTGACTGGATGTTGGGCGAGATGAAGAAGGACAAGACACTAATCGCCGTAACAGCCGGAACACCTACAGCAGCAGGCTTTACAGCCGACAAACGTAAGCTGGCTGGCAGCCAACATCTTGATATGGGCATTGCCGAAGAGCAGGCTGTGGCTATGATTTCGGGTATGGCTAAGGGTGGACTGCATCCCGTATGGACAGTTTGGAGCACTTTCATACAGCGTACCTACGACCAGATTGCGCAAGACCTCTGCATCAATAGCAATCCAGCTGTAATCAATGTTGTTGGAGGCGGAGTGAACTCAATGAACGATATCACACACATCTGTCTCTTTGATATACCTATGCTTTGCAGCATTCCTGGACTCATCTATCTCGCTCCTACCACATGCGAGGAGTATTTCGCCATGATGCGTTGGGCAATACTTCAGGACAAGAAGCCTATAGCCATTCGTGTGCCGAGCAACGGAGTGGTGCATACAACAGAGAATGTGGACGAAGAGTATAGCTACGAGTCAAAATACAAGGTGATGCACCAAGGCTCTAAGGTAGCAATCGTTGCTGCAGGCTCGTTCTATCAGAAGGGCGAGAACGTGGTGCGTCTGCTTGCCGATAAGGGTATTGATGCAACGCTTGTCAATCCCCGCTATCTTAATGAGGTGGATGCCGAAATGCTCGAAGCGTTGAAGATGAACCATAAGCTTGTGGTAACACTTGAAGACGGCTGCAAGGACGGAGGCTTTGGTGAGCGCATAGCCTCTTATTACGGCACATCGGATATTAAGGTGCTTGTGTGTGGCGTTAAGAAGGGATTGTACGACAGATACAATGTTGAGCAGTTGCTTGAGGACAACCGCTTGCTCGACGAGCAAATCATGGAGGATGTATTGGCGTTAATTTGTTAAGGCACAGCCAAAAAGTTGAGAATTGAGAATTGAGAGTTGAGAGTTGAAAGTTGAGAGTTATGATTACCTTTGTTGGTTATTATCGTTGTTAGAAAAAACAGCATATCATAACTCTCAACTTTCAACTCTCAACTTTCAACTCTCAACTTTCAACTCTCAACTTTCAACTCTCAACTCTCAACTTTCAACTCTCAACTTTCAACTCTCAACTCTCAACTCTCAACTAAAAAATTATGGCATTATCAAATATAGAGAAACATTACAACAAACATCCCGAAGACCTTCGCTTGCAGCGTAGGCACGGCATTGTAGAGTTTGAAACCACAATGCATCATCTGCGTAGGTTTATCAATCCCGACATGCAGCTGCTTGACATTGGTGCAGGAACCGGTCGCTACACATCGGCTCTTATGGCAGAAGGCTATAAGGTGAAGGCTGTAGAACTGGTGCGTCGCAACATCGAGGTGTTCCTAAAGCGTGAACCTACAGCCGATGTTGTGCAGGGCGATGCACGCAACATGCCGTTCCTGCCAACTGCAACAGCCGACGTAACGCTATTGCTCGGGCCTCTCTATCATCTCATTGGCGATGATGAGAAGCTTAAGGCACTTAACGAGGCAAAGCGCGTCACCAAACCCGGCGGACTGATATTCGTGGCTTACCTGATGAACGAATACAGCATTTTGTCGTATTGCTTCGACGAGGACAGGATAGAAGGATTGATGGAGCGTGGCGCTGTTGATGAGAACTTCCATATCCAGGCACAGCCCGACGAGCTGTACGACTATGTGCGTATTGATGACATCAATCGTCTGGACCAATGTGCAGGCTTGGAACGTGTCACAATATTCTCGCCCGATGGGGCTTCCGACTATATGCGCACACGACTCAACCGCATGAGCGACGAGACGTTTGCCCGTTTCATAGAATATCAGAAGTGCATCTCCGAGCGTGCCGATCTTATCGGAGCTGGTAGTCATGTGGTAGACGTAGTGAGAGTTCCGTTATAAATCATTATGTGCAAAAACAGACAATGAAGAAGGCAATAGTAATTGGAGCTACTTCGGGTATAGGACTCGAAGTGGCTCATCTCCTTGCCGAGCGAGGATACATTGTCGGTGTAGCCGGACGACGTGTTGATAGACTTGAAGAGATAGTAAAGTCAAACGAGAACATCAAGGCTTATCGACAGATAGACGTTACGGATGAGGCTGCGCCACAGCAACTCAATGAACTTATAGCCGAGCTTGGCGGTATGGATCTCTATTTCCATAGTTCGGGAATAGGGTGGGAGAATTGTGA
>CAKPST010000036.1 GCA_934183355.1 uncultured Prevotella sp. | reverse complement strand
GTCGTAGCCCAACTGTTCAATCTCTACAACGCGCGACAAGTCGCCTGATGTTATTGTCACAGTACCAGCATGCGCAGCCGATTGGTAGTTCTTGGATAGAGTAAGATTTATAGTATACAGCCTACCTTCTGACGAGAATTGACCACCTACTGTTGAGGTTGCTGTTGTTGGCAAATGAATATACGATGTTTGTAATATATTATCATCTGGAACTGTAATCCAAGAATCGTTCGAGACAACGCTAAGAGCATTATACTCACTATCTTTTGGCTTGGTTGTTACAAACGTAATTGTAGCCTCCTCGGCATTACCCTTTACAGTCTGCTTGCCACACACGCCAAGTTCGTAGTCCTTACATGCTATCATGTTCACAATAGGCGGATTGTCGTCAACCACTTCTGCAGACAGTCTGTTCTCTGTAGGATTGTCTATGGCTTCCTGCTCTTTCGACCATCCTTCATGGTTTACAGCCGTGACCTTAACCTGATAATGATGGTTGCGAAGAAGATCCATCGGCGTTGAAGTGCCGTTGTTAAAGAACTCCACTTTATAAAAGGTATCTGGTCCGCCATCATACTTTGCCTTGATTATCATATATGCTTTGCCAGCAGGTGTCTCGTAGAAATGATGCTCGCCCATACTATAGTCTTGCTCATACGTGTAATCTACCGACGAAGGCAGAGACACACCGGTATCCAAATTAGTGGTGGCTATTGTGCCCTTTGTTGCCGTGTTGAAGAGCTTGAAACCAGTAATCTCGAAGTTTTTCACCTTAGTATCATCCTTTGTAACAGAAGCCTTGGCAAACTGTCGGAACAACCACACTTTGGTGCTGGGGCTAAGCAGGTCGTCCACCTTTACGCTTCCCCAACAAACAGGAGGGGTGAGGTTGGGGTTGCCGTCGCGTGTTGCGTTGTACAGGTTGTTCTTGCCCTTAGCATCCTTGGCGTCGCTATCTGTTATGTCGGCATTGGCAACAACATGCAGCGTTGCAGTTCCCTCCATAACCTTAACCTTCACCTTGCAGGTGCCGTCGCTATTGGGTGTGATGTCCGCGCCTGTGATATTGCTCATGCCGAGATAATTGTCGTCAGCATCGTAGCACAATACGCAGAGTTTGTTGATTTGCTGCTCGGGTGCTCTTGTCGCCACAGTATTCTTGGTGAAATTAGGCAACTTAAGAGTCAGCACAACTCCATCGGACGGCAAGTCTTGCGTGCCGCCTCCTACAATGTCTCTGATGTCGCTGCAAGCAGTCGACACCATAGCCAAGAGCATGAAGAGCCAAATTGTCAATTTCTTGATATACATATTGTTGTCTTTTAATTGTTACTTTTTAAAAGGGTGCTCCCTGACTCCATGTCTTTGTGCCCGGATCGAAACGGCCTTCTATCACATAGCGTACACAGTTGCGACCGTTAATCGTTCTTGTAACCGTTCCTGATACTGGATAGTTATCACCATCGAACAGCTCTGGTTCATCAGCCGTATTGTTGATCTTCACATGCAAAACCTTTGCATATTCGTTCAATGGGGCTTTAAGGTGGAGTATGGTCTTGAACCATTTGTTATTTTTTGAGTCAGTACCGATGTATTCGCACTTAAACTCGTTATCGACATTAGGGTTGTTTCTCTTCATTTCAAATTTACCTTTACCATCACTACTGTTTACTCCATATTGACAATACCAACCAGATATTTCATCTCTTTTGGTATAAATGGTATATTCCACGTCTACAACGGTAGGCTTCTCATCATATACTCTGTAGTAAGGATCCGACAAAGGGTCGTACAGATACCAGCCTTCACGATCCTCATAGTTGAAGAGTGTGATGCCGGGGTCGTTGTGATGGGTGAAACGATGCGGCTGGTAGCCCTCACTGGTGTATGTACCATTGCTGAAAATCAGCAGGGTCTGTCCTGGCTTTATCATCTTTGTACGAGTAGTTGATGCATCTCCCTGACCGTTGTTAGATCCAGACATAGCATCATGCGCTATACTGTAATAGTACCAACCAGGGTTGTAATCGTCAGCTGTCATCGAGACACCTGGCCACCCTCCGGTGAAATACCATATTGCCGTATTCGCGCCCGTTGAACCATCAGAATTTGTCTCACCTTTCTGTGTGTAGATGTAGACCTTGTGAGAGTCCTTGTACGACTTACGGTCTATCTTCCAGTCAGCACACCATCCATCTCGCCAGTTGTTGTTTTCTTCAGAATTATTGTAGGCTTCTTCATCAAGCATATCAGAATGATCGAATTCCTCAAGGTTACTTGCGTCTTTAGTCTTCGCCAAGTCGTTTATGGCTCGCATATAGATACGATAAGGACCTACTGGCGGACGCACCGTCACACGTATCTCTTGCTCAATATGTTTCTTTGTACCGTCTTCACCTATCGACTTTACAGTAAACGTATGTGTGGTTGTTGTCTGAGGGTCGGATGTAGCCGTAATGGTGAACTGGCCATCAGCCACATTAGTATTTTTGCACTTGATGTTTATTGTCGACTTAGCATACGTAATATCATGTCCGCTGCCCAAAACCGACCATCCATTAGGGAACTGAATGCCACCAAGGTTGGTAGTGAAATTCACAAACTTTGTCAATTCGGATGAATTTTCAGCATACTGTATTACAATATCCACTGGGTCTACCTTGAAGTATGGTGTAACGTCGTATTCTACATTAAGATATTTCTTCAAGTTGTTTGCCTTTATCCACACCTTAGCCGTGCCTGTAAGCAGAACATGAGCATTCGTAAAGTCGGCAACAGAAAGGGCAGGATTTATACTGAATTTCAGACGCTTGTTTAATTCATCGTTTTCTACTTTAATTATCTCCAAATCGCCTGACATTGCCTTGTTAACCTTTGATTCACATTTAATTTCCAAGGATGCTGGATCGGCATTTGTTTGATACTTGATGTAGTCGTCTTGCAGCGACTTAACTTCTGCACTTGTCTTCGAAACCCAAAGCGTAGTATGTGTAAAGTCAGCATCTATTGTTTCCATCTCCCAGGGCTTCACACCTACAACACAATCGAGGTCGATGTTGCCCAGACTCTTTATGCGTCCTACAATCTCGTAGTATGTGCCGCGTGGGAAGGTAGGAACTTCTGTTGTGGATGTCTCGTCCTGACGATGACCAAGGTTGATGTTGTAGCTGTTATCTATGCCCGAACCTCCTCCTACAACTCCGCCTATCTTCAATGCCGACTGCTGTGCAGCCTCAGCCACATAGCGCTCGGGCAGATAATATGTAGCACTGAAGAGCCACTTCTGTTTTTTGTCGGCAGGCACGTCAGTGCCTTCGCCCTTAACGCTGATGATGTCCGCGTTGTTCAAATTAGCGTTGGAGGGAGTCTCAGTCCATGAGCTGTAGTATTTGCCATTGTTTATCGACTCCGACGGGTCGTAGAATGTCGACGGCATGCCCTCAGCATACTCTGTGCTGATGTCAGGGTCGCTGAACTTCTTGTTCCACACAAGATTAGTCTGAGGCGACAGTCTTTTGCCCACGATGTCAGTTATGCTCAGTCCACTCGCCTTCAGCGACGCATCCATAGTAGGGTCGGTGGGGTCGTAGATGAGATTCAGACGCACCTTGACACATGTAAACTTCAGGTTTGCCATGATTGTCTTGTCGGTGTTGTCGTTCTTGTTGATGGATATGGTGCCGTCGGCGGCTGTTGTGCCGTCGGCTGCCGACGATGCAGGCTCGTATATCATCGGGATATTATTAGCCGTAGGCATACCAGGCTTTAGTCCGGGTGTATATCCGAGCACCACCTTCTTCAGTTCATCCTCGTTAGTGATGTTGTTAGCGCTGAGCACATCGTTCATGTTGGCAACAACATATACACGATATGTTCCGGGCTTAATCTGTAGTCGGTATGACGCAGTTTTCTCATTGAGCATATCCGTAGCCGCCGGCGCATGCAAATCTTGCGAGACGAGAGTGCCCTCAGCCGATGTAGGGAAAGCATACAGATGCAGATTGTTGATAGTACACTCGTCCACCGAGGCATTGTATGTCAAGTCTTCCGAAGCAGCAACGCCGAAGCCCTCGCTTCCGCCTGCTCTCGACACAGGTATATAGACGCAGAGATTGCCCTCAGATGCCGCCGGACTGTTGTACACATCGGCATCATCGGTGCAGGCTGCCAGCAACAACATGGCAGCAAGTGAAAGTAATATGTCTGCAAGTCGTTTCATTGTCTTATGGTCTTGGTCTTATTTATTAAAGAGTCTATTGTCTAAGTCATTGTCTTCTACCTCTACAGATTTATTCTCTGTATGCGCTTTGCCCAGTCGAGTATGCCCACAGATAGGTTGACATACTGCCACTCGGTGCCAACAAGGAAGAAGTCGAGGTGATAGTCGTATTCTCTGTCGAGATATTCCTGTATGTCATAGTTCTGCGATGCATAAGCGTCGCGTCCCTGCTGTAGGATGTCTGGCAGATTGATGAGCGCAATGGTCTCGCCCGTATCCTTTTTATATATATGCAGTGTGGCGTTGCGACTGTTCTCCTCTGCTGGGTAGTACATCAGTCGCGAGAACATCAATCCTGCATGAGCCGTGCGTTCCTTCACGTTACCCGACGCATCGCTGAAGCTGGTGGTCCATGTATGGAACGGCGTATAGCGCAGTTTTGAGTCGCGTGCCAAAGAGTTGTCGTGGTTGAAGTAGCCGTTGTCGGCTATTATCTCGAAGCCATAGTCGTCGGCAGAGATATTTGCTGGCGAGTCGAGTTGATGCAGCGATACGGTGAGCTGCTTGGTGTCGCGCATCAACGATATAGTGTCGTGTGTAGCCTTGAGGTCGTACACGGTGGTGAGGTGCTGCGACATGCCATGCCACAGCGTATCGAGTGGAGCCGCATTGTCCACGTCGTCGATGTCGCCATTTTCTATGCGGTCGAGCACAGTGTTGAATTTTGTCATGTCCTCGCCGTCGGTGTGGGCATGAATGCGGAATTTAGCACCCGTCGTAGCCAGAGCGTCTTCATAGCGTTTTTGCTTAGCAATGGCAATAAACTGATATTCGCCGGGTTGCAGATTGATATGTACGGCAAAGTCATGTCGGCGTATTGGTGCGTCGGCATCAGTGTTGTAGGCATCCTTGCGCATGATGAACTTGCCGTCCTTGTCGTACACCATAACAACAATGCCTCCCACATGGTCGTGGAAGAGATTGGCACGCTGCGTATTATAGTCGTAGCGGAAGTGCAGGTATACGCCAGTATCACAAGGCTCAAGGTCATCGTGCATCAATGAGCATGAAGCCATCAGTGATGCTAAGACGAAAAGTGAGCATAAAGATTTTAGCAGTCCATGAAACATAATGTTTGCCGTTAAATGATTAAATGAGTTTAATTAATTGTTGTATATGGCGGGGTGGTGGGGTCATATTGTGTTTAAGAATAGGAGGTTGGGCGATAAACGCCCCACCTCCTAAATATAAACCATTTATTTAGAGCTCTACCTGCTGGCTGCGCTTTGCCCAGTCAAGGATCTTAACCTCTACGTTGATGAACTTGGTATCCTCATCGTCCGGAGTCTCTGGGTTAACCACTGGAACGTCAGGATAGCCAGGAGCACTGAACTTAGTAACTGTAAGCTCATACCAGTTGTTGCGGAGTACACCGTAGCGACCGAGCCACTTCTCGTTGTTTCCACCGTATGTATCATTACCAGCAACCCAAGGAGTAAGCTCGTTAAAGTGCTTGATACGTGCGATGTAGTAGCACTTGCCTTCCTCGTAAGTCTTAATGCCTAAGATCTTATTGCCACTTGCATCAACAACTGTTTTGTCCAAACCTAACTTGATATTAAGTTTATCAAAATCAAATCCTGTTGTCTTGTCTACAGAACCCTCCTTAATTGTAACATCATTTTCAGTCAAGAAGTGTGTACCACCTTCCAACAACGGAGCACTAGTTTTAATATCTACAGTAACAGTAGCAGATGTATTAAGCACCTCCTTTGCCTTGTTGGCGATTTGTTCCTTAAGAGCCTCTATGTTCCAAACCTTAGGATTGTTGCCAATCATAAAGAATGTCTTAGATGAAGACGTTTCAACACATTTGGGAGAATAAGTAGCCTGGAAAAGGACACGTGTGGTCTGACCCTGCTTCATATTATTGATGTCGAAGGTGTTCTCCAAGCAATAGAGGGGCTTATCCTTAACAGTCCATGTAACTGTTGATGTATTATCACCATTATATGTAGAACCATTAGGATCAACAATATAGAATTGATTCTGACAATTTGCAACTGTAGTCAATGTTGAACCATCGTAGTTAGGGTCTATACCCCAATATACACGCTTGAATTCGCCACCACCAACGAAACGATCTGTTGTATTTGCAGTGTTACTCCAAATTGCAGGATAGCTTGTTGTCAAACCTGTAGTCTTGTGTACTGGGAATGTGCTCTTGTTGAGAACGTCAAGAGTCCAGTTAGTAATTTGCACCTTGTCACCATCATAAGTGGTTGATGTCTCCACATTCTTTGATACAAAGCTTGTCGATTCAATAGTCACCTTAGCCATACCACGCTCTACATATACAGTAGTAGCAGGTTTGTTCTGTGCCTCTTGCTTTGTTCTATAGATTCCCTTAATAGCAACGAGAGTTGTAGGCTCGCCACCAGAAACAAACTCAGGAGCATTTGCCATATAGAAGCCGTTATCCTTATTAAGGAATGTAGAAGTAGCATTAGCAGCAACATTCCAAGAGCTATAGGTAGTACCTTCTGTTGTTGGCAATGTCACCTTGCCGTCATTATTAAGAACAATCAAGGCATAGTACTTATCAGTAGGTTTTACTGTTGCTTTTGAAAGCTCTGCTGTGATATTAGCGAATCGTGTTACACCACTGCCATTATCTTTATTCCACGGCTCCAGGTTGCCAAGATCTACTGTTTCTACATATGTATATTCTCCCTCAGAAGCTCCTGCCTGCTTGAAGACTACAAGCTGAGCATTGTTTACAGCATACTCATTAGCATCACCCGGATTATACTCAGGTGTTCCTGGTGTAACACCATCTGCACGAGTTCCGCCATTTGTTGATGGCAACTCAATCGTGAACGACGCATAGTTTGCGCCCACATTGATTTCGCCATTGCCATTACCATTTGCCGAAAGGTCGTCATTGCTTGAACAACCTA
The DNA here is from genome assembly GCA_934183355.1 of uncultured Prevotella sp. Classification (GTDB taxonomy): domain Bacteria; phylum Bacteroidota; class Bacteroidia; order Bacteroidales; family Bacteroidaceae; genus Prevotella. The sequence continues at coordinate 17,348 of CAKPST010000036.1, read as the reverse complement.
CGAGGGCTGTTGCCATAACAGCCATGCCAAATAGATTCTTAACGTTTACCATAATTGTAATTGTTTAAAAAGTGATTGTTTAAATTATTAATTGTTGTTAATTACTTCCAATGTTTAGAGTGTTGTTGGTCTGGGTAGGGCGTTTTTAGCGCCCCACCCCACCAGTGATAGAGAGAATTTATTATGAATTTATTGAATATGTGCTATGCGTTCGGCATTAGCCTTAGCATCTGTCGAACCAGCTGCTGCGGCTTTCGCAAAATACTGTCTTGCACGCGAATAGTCTTTTTGCAATACAGCAAGCGCACCACGTGCGTTGTTAGCCTCGGCAGAGTCGCCCGCACGCTGCAAGTGGCGCATGGCTGACTCCGTGTCTCTACGCTGCAAGTCGGCACATGCGGCATTGAGATTGGCTGTGGGGTCGTCGGGGAAGAGGCGCACGGCGATGTCAAACACTTCGTTGAACTCTGGCGAACCTTCTTCCATGGTCTGTGCCACAAGGAACATCTCTTGCAATGAGAGCTGCTGCGGACGTGTCTTCAGTATCTGCTTTGCCTCGTCCACCGAGAATGGGCGCACTGTGTAGCTCACCGTATAGTCGCTATGACGCAGACGGGGATAGATGTCGCTCATTATCACGGCGTAGTCTTGCGGATAGAGCTGACGTATGCGCTTGTCCTTGTCGTCGGGGGCAAGACTTGAGTTGGATATTTTCAGGATGTCCTCCTTGTTGACGAGCTGCGACTTTGCCACCATGCGGCGGAATCCGTCCCAGTCTTCTGGAGTAGAGTTGTGGCTGAAGAGCTTGGCATTGATGGGATAGAGCTGTGCCACGTAGGTCATGAGCGACTGCGAACGCTCGCGAGCCAAACGCTCGTTGTTGGCGTATGGTCCATCGGGCGATGCAAATCCGTGAATGTTGATGCCATTGATTTCTACATTCTTGTCGTTGCGCACAAGGTCGATGGTCTGCGTAATCTTAGCCAACTCACGTGCATTGTCAAAGAGGTCTACCACGATGTCGGTCTTGTTGACTCTGAAGCTGAGGTAAGCCTCGCCCTTCTCGGCGCGTTGCTTGCGAGCCTCGGCGGCAGGACGCACAAATGTAATGGCTGGCAGCCATGCGCCGATGTTGTCGATAGTGCCAATAGGAGTGTTGTCTACATTCTCCTTGTTGCCACATCCGCAGATGTCTTGTGCGGTGAGCAGTTGCAAGTGCTCTGTTTCAAATGGGCGCTTGCGTGTTATGGTCTGAGCATAGCTCACGCTCTGCTGTGTTCCGTTCTTGCGCAATACTATCAAGGGCTGGTCGGTTGCGGTGGCATAAGAAGCCAGTTCGCCGCTACGCTCCATGCGTATCTGTTTTGATCTGCCATTGATGATGATAGTGGTGAGGGCTGTGGTGTCGCCGTCGGCAGCAATCATCGGAGTGAAGACGAGCTGCTGTTCGGCTTTAAGCTTCAGGTTGTTTAGGTTGAGGTCGAACGCCACGTCCACCTTGTTGCCCTCGACATGTGTCTGTAGATTGTCGACGGCTACGGCTCCCGAGGCGAGCGTCTGTGCCATTGTGGAGCTGCACGAGGCAGCTCCCATAAGGCATGAAATGATGATGCGTGTCAATGAATTTGTGTTCATAACTTCACCGTGATAATTATATTATAGAAAAGAGTTCAGAATATATAAGCCATGCTGAGGGCTATCTTTGTCGGACCCACGTAATTGCGATGGGTGTTCTCCAGACAACGGGCGCAGCGACCATAGAGCTTGTACGGACTGTAGGCATATCCTACTCCTACTGATGCCTCCATGTTCCAGTGGCGTGAGAGCAACCACTGATAGCCGTAGGTGACGCCGGCACCAACATACCATCCTTCATAGTGGCGTCCGCGCTTGGTCTTGGGCAGGATGCCAAAGGGGAGGTCTACGTTCTTGACGTTGTACTCGCCTGCGAGGGCGTGTACTCCGAAGAAGCTGCCGCCGAAGCGCTGACATGTCCACCAGCGATATTCTGGTTCGACATTCCAGATGCGCACCTTCTTGCCGCCAGAGAACGACCATGGGTTGATGGTAGCAAACACCTGTGCCGTCTGCTTCTCGGCTGTGCCTATCTCAACGCCTGCGTTGAGTGATATTGTTGCCCAACCCAGGAGGTTGGTCTTCAGTGCCACGTCTTGCGCATTTGCTGTGCCTGACGTTGTGAGCAGCATCATTGCCAATACGAATATGTAAATATGCTTCATCATATTTAGGCTTTTAATTAACTGTTTTATAATCGGTTTAAGAGTCTTATATTCTATCTATATATCAACTACATCCTATCTTAGAATGTCATCGTTTTTGTTTTATTAATGTTGTTGTTCGCGTGAATGTTGTTATTCGCGTAAGTGTTGTTGTTTCTTCTCGTCTTATTCGAGACCCTTGTGTTGTTTTGACGATGCAAAGTTATTACAATCCTGTTACAGCTGTATCTGTTTTTGGCAAAAATTGGATGATTAACAGTACAAACGTTTACACGAATGGGGGGGGGAAAAATATGGGGTATACATGGGGGACATGAGTCTTAGGGAAAGACATAAGAACATAAGAACATATTCGTGGGGATGGGTAGAAGGGAGGACAGAAGGACATGGGGGAAGGGGGTTAAGACAGAAGAACAGAAGAACATGTTCGTGGGGAGGTAGTCTTAAACCTCCTCCATGTCCTTATGTTCTTATGTCTTAAAACCTCCTCCACGTGCTTCTGTCTACATGCGGATGTCAAACTTTTTACCTCGTCAACGAGAACTTCATGCTTAGTCCGAAGTCTTGGGTCGTCGTGGGGTATGAGCTTGACGAGAGCAGAGGGGTGTTTGTCTGACGGTCGTAGTAGAAGCTCATGGTGAGCAGGCGCGACATGGTGTAGTCGGCTGAGAACGACAGTTTGAAGGCGGTGTTTCCGCTGTTGGCAGACGATGTCATCGTGGCGATGTCGCGACTGATGGATGCCTGCTTGCGCAGACTGAGGTCGAGACGCAACTTGAGGTCGTTGTTGACACCGCTTGTAGAGCGACGCGACGACGATGAGTTGTTATTCGTGTTGTCTGACTTGCCACGCTGTTTGCTGCGCACCTGACGATGCTTGGTGCTCGAACTACCAAACAGATTGAAGTTGTTGATAGTGTAGCCGGCACCTATCACCCAGTCGTGCGACGACGACTCGTTGATCTGCACTGACGTCATGCTGAGACTCAACACACGCGTGGTGCGATACTCTGCCTTGATGGTCATGTTGTTGTGCAACGTGAAGTCGATGCCGAGCAATGGCGAGAACGACTCGTTGATGCTGACGGTGGAGACGTTGTACATAGAGTTGGGGACGGGCGAACCAGTGGTGGCGTCGGTGATGAATCCCAGTCCGTTCATATAGTCCATATATGTACTGTACGACGCGTATGAGCCTACGGCGTAGATGCTCTTGTAGGAGTGGTTGAGATTGACACTCTTGAACATGTCGCGGAACCACGGCAACTTAGACAGTCCACTGTACTTGATGGTCCAGTTGGGCAGCAACTTAGAGAGCGACGGGAATATCGACATTCCACCATCGCCCATATTGGTGTAGGCTGCGAGGAAGGCTGGCACCATGACATCGGCACTGTACTTGTTGACACCACCATTCTCGGCATTAAACTGCTGTCCGGCAAGCGGTGTGCCTGCGGGATATATAGCCCCCTCATACTTAGCCTCAACACGCTGGCGATAAGCGTCGAGCGAATTGCAGAATCGCTCGAACGAAGCTGAATGGTAGCCATTGTTAGCATTGCCCGAACCCTCGAAGGCGCTGCGCAGTGAGAGGGTGGTCATCGTGAACGAACCACTCTGCGTAGTGGGATTGCCAGCATACATATACTGCACCGAACGTGCCTTGGTCTGTGTGCGACTGGCGTTGAGGTCGATCTTGAGATTGTTGACCGGCTCAAGCGTGGCACGCAGTTGGAGGTCTTCGGTCTTGTTGGTGGTGGCAGGTGTGGCGAGCGAGTCGCTCATGAGTAGCCATCCACGGTCGCGTGCCTTGTCGATGTAGCTGTCGCCCATGAATCCGAAGGCAAAGTCAAGACCCGGCGAAAGCGGACCCATGCCACTGCCCTGACCAAAGACATTGCCAATCATAGGCTTGAATCCTGGCAGCGACATGGCATACTGATTGCGATAGCTGACGTTGACGCTGCGCACCATCATCAAGACACGTGCCACAGACTGTGCCGTGCGATACCACTTCTGATTGTCGAGAGGCTCCTTGGCAGCCACCGAAATCTTTATCTTCAGCGCCGAGTCAACCTTGTTCATGATGCGTATGTTGTTGTCGTCGAGGCGGCGATACTTCAGTTCAAACGCCTTGCCGTCCTGCGTCTTGGCAGACACGATGAGACGCTTGGTCTTCTTGCCGTGTGTCACCTTGATAGTGGTGTCGGGCAAGAGCGTGAGGTCCTTCTCAAAGGCACGCTTCTTCTTCACCACACACGAGCGCAAGCTGTTGTCCTTGGCATCCGACGTGTCGTCCTTAGCCTTAGGATCCTTGGCTTTAGACTTAGCCTTTCGGTTGCGATCGGACATAGCATTAGAGCGAGCATTAGAACGCTTGAATCGCTCATTTGCCTTCTTGAGGAATGGCACATGATTGTAGAGCTTCTCCATGTTGAACTGACCGTTGATGTTGATCTGGCGGTTGTTGGCGATGGTGTTGCCCAGCGACGTTCCGTCCTCAAGGTCGGTGCCACGCACCCAGTTGTAGGTGGCGTTGTAGGATGCGTCGGACGTAATCCAGTCGAACACAGGCAGCAGATTGATAGGCAACTTGTATGATGCCTGGAACGACTGACTGTAGTTGAGAGGTGTGCCCATGTGGCGTATGGACGTCCATACAGAGTCCTTCCATGCCTCGTAGCGGTCGGGATAGAGGTCCTTGTTGACAGCAGTGTAAGGCTCTACTATCTCGGCGTTGGTGGCACTCTGGAAGTTCATGTGCAGATTCTTGGTGAGATCCCAGCGCAGGTTGAACTCGCGATTCCACAAGAACTGCGACGCGAATGTAAGCGGCAGATTCTGATTCTCGGTCGACTCCATGTCGCGCTCTTGCAGCTCATAGTAGTTGCGCGTTATCTCCGTGTTGAAGCCCACGTTCTGCGGCAGCCAGTTGAGCCCAAACTTGCGTGGGAAGTCGAGCCACTTCGACTTCGACTTAATCTTCTTGAACGGCTCATACGCCTTGTAGACAGGTGTCCACGAGTAGTTGAGCGAGCCACGCCAGTTGTCCTCACGCTCGTAGACAGTGGTCTCGCCCGTGGTGTAGGAGTGGCTGTGCGAATAGGAGAACGAGAAGTTGGCAGGGTCGTATGGCATAGGGTGGCGCTTGTTCTGAATGCCCACTCTCACGTTGGAGAGCGAGAAGTTGGTCTGCGTCACCTTAGTCACAGCGATGCTCTCTATGGAGTCGCGCTCGTGCTTGGAGCCAGCGGCGTCGAGAGCGTCGGATAGCTCCATGTCGGTGTCAAGCGGATTGTACTTAGGCGAAGTCTTCTCCTTGGTCACCGAGTAGTAAAGCGGAGCCGAAACCTTGGCTTTGTCGGGGAAGAACTTGCCAAGCTCGATGCTCGTCGTGACAGTGTAGTTGGCTTGATTGTCGGTGCTGCGCTCGGCAACACCCTCCTCAAGTCCGCCGAAGCCAGCCGACATATAGCGTCCCTGAGCATTGACAGAGCCGAGGTCGGACAGCTGCACATTGAGATTGCCCTGGGCAGCCCATCCACCAGAGTTGTTGAACTCCTTGAGTCGAAGCTCGTTGACCCACACCTCGCCACTCTTCTCCTGCGAAGAGTTGTTGCGCACACCGATGACCATGGTCTTCACCTCGCCGAGCGAAGGATTGCCCATGACGGTGATACGATTCTTGGGATGCTCGGTGTCGTAGGCAGTGAAGGCACGATTGAACGATGCCAAGCCCTGAGCCTTAGCCTTATTGCGCTCCTTCTTGAGTCCGGTGAAGAGCGACAGCGGGATGTCGAGCATGTTGTCCTCGGGCCATACTGCCTTGGCATCGGCGAGCGAGAAGCGGCCATACTTGCCAGGAGCAGTAAGCTTGAGTGGTATCTCATACTCGTAGTAGTTGCTCTTGTAGTCGGAACCCAGACGCACGAACACCGAGAGCTGGTCGTCGACGAGGTTGGTGGTGTTCTGCTCGAAGGCATTGGCATGAGCAAACATCTGTATACGCTTGTACTGGCGCAGGTCGAGCGACGTGTTCTTGTAGACAGCCTTAGCCTCACCCGAGCCAAGTGTATTGACAGTCATGGAGAGAGCCTGCTCGTTGTTCTCGACAAGCTGGGGCTGTGTGGGGTCTTGTCCACGCTGTATGCCCGGAGGCAGAACGTAGTTGACTGGGCTCTTGTCGTTGTTCTCCTCGATGTTGACAGCACTCACCGAGAGACGACCCGAGGTGCTGGCAGAGTTGTCGAGATTCTGCTCATAGATGCGCCACTCGCCACGCACGAGGTCGAGGGTGGCAAAACGCAGAACGATGGGCTGCTTAAACCCAGTCATGAACATACGCATGAAGCGCACAGAGGTGAAGTCGGTGATGGAGCCTACCCTCTTCTGATACTCAGAGAGAGGAATGCGGAAGAGATACCAGTCGGCTTTGCCCTTGTCGCCATTGCGCAGAGGGGGCTGTGTGGTGCGCTTGTCTACGATGTAGTTCTTGCCCACCTCGAAGTCTTCGGGGCGTACAGACACATGATACTGGAAATACTTCTCATACTCGTTGAGCGTATAGTCCTGATTGATGTCCTCGACATCGGGAGTCGACTTATATGAAGTGTCGTAGCTCTCGGTGCGCGAGTCGCTGTCGGGCGAATTGCCCTGAGGGTTGTTGATGTACTTGTAGCGGCGCAAGATGGGAGCCTGCATCTGGTCGTAGTCGGTGCCACGGAAGTAGTGGTAGTCGTCGCCAGCAGGGTCTGCCCATATAGAGTCCCACACGACAGGGTTGACCTTGCCCTGTATCTCGGTGAGGAAGTCTTGATACGACTTCCACTTCTGCTCCTCCTCGTTGTTGAGTCCGTTGTAGCCCACATCCTGCAAGGCACGTGCTCCCTTGGTGGTGGCAAAGGCATAAGTGACAGTAGCCTGATTGGGCACCTTGCCCCACTGTGTAGTGGTGAAGCTGTTGGAGCCATCGACTGGCATTCCACTCTCGTAGAACTTCTTGCCATCGCGTAGGATGTCCTCGCTCATCTCGCCGAGGTTGATATAGAAGTCGCCACCAAGGTCGGTGGTCTTGCCCTCTTGACGCTCGTAGATGAAGGGGTCGAGCATCCAGAATTCGACGTATTCGATGTTGGCAGCCTCAAAGTCGTTGGTGTCGAGCTTGCGCATCATGCCACCCCAATGTTGCTGCGGATGGTTGAGAGTGCCGTCAAGATTGAGGTCGGGATTGAAATTGTAGGGACCACGCTCGTTGGGGTAATAGGCGAGGTTGAGCACATTGATGGTAGACGACGCTCCATTGTAGGCACTCTGGTCGCGATTGGGGAAAAGCTCGTTGACATACACCTCGCGCACATAGTAGTTGCTGAGCTGATTGAGGTCGCTCTTGATGTGACCTGGAGTGAGCGACGACGAACGACGCGTGAATATAGGGTCGATGGTGTACCATGCCATGCGCGAACGGTTGAAGCCCGAGCGCAGTGTGGTCTTGTCTGCCGACTCGGGGAACATCGACGGCACCGACGAGAGCGTCCATGATGTGGGCGTAGAGACGTCGATGGTGCTCTTGGTGTTCTCGAAGTCGTCGATATAGGAGGCATTGTCCTGGGTGCCACGACTCTGTCCGGCTATGAGCTGGGCAAACTCGCCTGTGAACGATATCTGCGAGGGCTGAGTGAGATGCAGCAATGGCAACTTGTCGAGCATGTTGGTGAGCCACTGGCTCTCCTTCTTCCAGTTGACATTGAGTCCCCAAAGGGTGTTGTTGAGAGGTTCGCTGCCCATGTTCACCTTGTTGGTGAGCGCCTGCTCGGAGAGGTGTTGCACCGTACCCGAGAGTTGGAAGTTCTTGGAGAAGTCGTACTCCCAGTTCATTCCGAACATCGTCTTGCGCTGTTGGGCATAGTCGGTGTTGCTCTCCACAGAGACATTCACCTGGGTGCCGGCATCGATGATGCTCTGATTGAGGATAGTCACCTCGCCACCTGAGTAGTCGACCGAGTAGTCGGTGCCCTCGGCGAGGGTGATGCCGCCAGCCGTCACCACTACCGAACCCTGCGGAATGTTGTAGGCTCCAGTGGAAATGACATTGGCAGACGTGCCACGGAATTGTCCCATGAGCACATACTTGTCCTTCTCGGCTATCTGCTTGGCAACGGTCTTGGTGGAGTCGTAAAGCTCGGTGAAGGCATACTTGGATGCCTGCTCAGAGGATACACCCTTGGAGACAAGATAGTTGTACATATACTTGCCGAAGGGTTCGGCAACGGGGAAGAATACACGACCATTGGCAACGGTGTAGCCCTCGACATAGTCGAAGTAGCCGTTGGGATGTGCCTTGTTGTTATTGTCGAGACGGTCGGCACCAAGGAGCTTGATGATGGTCTGGTCCTTGACCTGAGGTTCGGGGATGTATGTGAGGTAGACACCCGCTGTGTCGCTCTGGAACTTGACGTCGAGGCGGAACTTCTCCTTCTCGACCGATGAAGCCAAATAGTAGACATTCTTCATCATCAAGCCCCAGTTGCCCTGCTGCGGATTGTTGGATGTGTTCTTGAGCGACTTGACAAACAATGCCTGCGACACGTCGGTGATGTCGCTGGCAAACTCGCCCACCTGATAGGTGACACCACCATAAGTGTATTCGTAGGCGATGGCGAGCACTTGGTCGGTCTGGAGCTGCGTCTTGAGCGACACATATCCGAGCGACTGATTGACCGAATACTCCGAAGAGTTGAGCAGTCGGGCTTTCTCAAGTTTCTCGTAGTCGGAGCCACCATTAAATCCTGGGATGGCATCGAGCACAGTGGATGTCTCGTCGATATTGCGTGCGGCGACATACTGCGTAGTCATTGCCGAATACTCGGAGTTGGCGGCATTGGAAGGCACAGCCTGTCCTGTCGCCCCCCAAATAGGGTTTGACACCGAACGATTCTCGCCGAGGTCGGTGAGAGCAATGATGTTGCGAGTGTTGGCTGTTGTTCCGGTCTTGTTGGTGACCCATATCTCGACACGATTGATTTTGACACCAGACGTGAGGTTGGGCAATGTGCGCATCGACTCGTCGTAGCGGTCGCGAAAATACTGGGCGAGGAAGAAGTGGCGATTGTCCTCGTAGTTGGCAGCGTCTATCTCGAACGGCATAAACTGCTTGCCACCCTTGGACGACACACTCTTGGTGGACGACTTCTTCTGAGAGGCAACAAGCTGTAGCTTGAGCTTGCCAAACTGCAAGTCGGTGCGCACACCAAAGAGCGACGAAGCGCCCTTGACCAACGACGAATTGGACGGGAACGACACGTTGCCAGCCTCAACAAGCTTCACTATCTCGTCCTCCTTGCCGTCATACTTGAGCTTGAGGCTCTGAGCGTCGAAGTCGAATGTGGCGTCGGTGTTGTAGTTGAGATTCATGTTGACCTTGTCGCCGACACGTCCGTTGAGGTTGAGATTGATCTTCTCGTCGAAGTCCATCGTTGTGGTCTTGCGGTTGCGAACGGGCAACGAAGGGTTGTCGATGTTCTTCATCGTGGCACCAAACTTCAGTTCAGCCGTTCCCTGGGTCTTGATGCGCACACCACCAGGACCAAAAATCTTCTCAGCCGGACCGAGATCGAAGTGCATATCGGTGAAGTCGAACTTCTCCTTGCCCTTGGCTTGGAATATCTCGTCGTTCTTCTTGCGGAAGAAGTTGTTCATGAATTGGCGCTCGCTCCACTTGAGATATTCCTGTGCCGTCATCATGACAGGCGCATTGATGTATGTGTCACTAATCTTTGAACCGATGATATAACGGTCGAGCGAGTCGTTGTACTCCACCTCCTGCTTGAGATTGTCGGGGCGGCGCAAGTCGGCAGCACCCTGGTCGAGGTCGTCGAGGGTGATAGGCAGTGTGCGCTGTATCTGCCAGCGCGGATGAAGAAGCGAGTCGGGGATGGTGTCTTCGGCAAGCATGGGCTGAGCCTTGACGGCGAGAGTGTCCTTGGCAGGACGCTGCTTGCGCTCGGGCAGGCGCCGAGGTGTCTGCGTAATGGCATAAGCAGCTATAGCCGACATGACGAGCATGACGACAAAGAGGCGAGCCGAAAAGACACGGATGTGAGATTTAAGAAATGATTTATATGTCTTATTGAGCAAATTCATTAATACTTTTTACTGACACTATAGTTCGTATACAATTACTTGATTTGCTTAAGCGCCAACTTCACTACCTGTTCGACTGGCAGCGATGCGTCGTCGGTGAGTATAGCGGTGACAACCTTGGCTGTAGGAGCCGGCGAGAATCCGAGCATGGTGAGCGCAGCAACAGCCTCGTCGCGCACATCAACAGGAATAGACGAGTCTGCGGCGGTGCCAGCAGCCACCTCCTGAGCGATGCCGAGCGAGAGAATCTTGTCCTTAAGGTCGACAATGATGCGCTGTGCCGTCTTGAGTCCGATGCCCTTGACACCCTTGAGCAGACGCTCGTTGCTCGTGGCTATGGCATTGGCAAGCTCGGCAGGCGATGCCGAGGAGAGAATCATGCGTGCAGTGTTGGCTCCTACACCAGAGACACTGATGAGAAGACGATAGAGTTCGCGCTCATGCTTAGAGGCAAACCCAAAGAAAGTGTAGTTGTCGTCGCGTCCTCCAGTGACAAGACTCTCGTGAACAAAGAGCTTCACGTCCTTCTTGCCCTGAATAGCCTCATAAGTGTTCAAAGAGATATTCATAGCATATCCCACTCCGTAAGCCTCAACTACAGCCTGAGCCGGTGTCAGTTCAGCCAACTCACCCTTAATATAATCTATCATTGATACGTATCTTAATAATGTGTTCTTGTAATATTACATTATTAATAACGTGAAAATACGGCTATTATTATAAATAACAGCCGCATTTAGATGCTTTTTTGATATACAGACTCCTAAAAGAGTCGGTCGAAGTCGATGGACAATCCCACTTGGAAATTGATGCCGTCAGTGAGTGGACAGTTGAGATAATAGTATTTGGGACGATAGTTGAAGAGATTGTCAAGCGTTGTTGTCAGCTTCACTGCCTTGCCTATCTTGTGTACGGCAGAGAGCTTCCACATGGTGTAGGCTGGATAACGAACATTGATGGTGCCCTCGTTGACATCATAATAGTTCTTGTACTCCACATTCTTGGTGTCAGAGAGCACACGACCATTGATGCCTACGCTCAGAGCATAGTGCTTGCTGAACTGATGGTCGTAGTCGAAGCGCATGTTGAGAGCATGCTCACGAGCCGGAATGTACTGATTATTAATGGAATTGCCATCCTTGTCCTTGGGCAAATGCTCCTTGGTGTAGGCGTAAGTAAGACGCACTGACATGCCATTGTCCCAACGTCCCTGTCCTCCTATCTCGCCACCACACACGCTGTAGTTGTCGAGATTGGCGTAGGGCAGATAGGGCAACTTGTCGGATGCCGACTTGAAATAGGGCGCGGCAGTGGCAAGCTTGTTGTTGACAAGATTGTAGTAGACCGACGCTGTGAAGTTGCAGTGACCACGAGTGTACTCAGCAGAAGCGTTGAAGTTGTGGCTTATTTCCGACTTCAGGTCTGGATTGCCCTCCACAATCCAGATGCCTGACATGTCGAAGTTGTAGTATTTCTCCTTAAGTGTAGTGGCGCGAAATCCCATGCCGTAGCCTGCACGGAGGACGAGACGATTGGTGGCATGATAGCGCAGATTGAGTTTGGGCGTAACGTTAGACTGTCTGCCATCCGAAAAGTAGTCGTAGCGCACGGCTCCAACTATCTCTACCTTGTCATTGAGCATCCAGTCGTACTGAGCAAAGACATCAAAACAGTCTTGCGAGCGTGTGTTGCCCTCTATATTAGTGTTGAAGAGATAGTCGTGCATGTAGTCGGCACCCACCGTGAGCACATCACCACGAGAGAACTCATGGCTATAGAGAGCACGCAGCGTGTTCTGCACATTGCTGTAGTCGCGAATGTCGAGACGACGAATGGTCTGATAGTCAGACTTGTCGTACTGGTCGAAGACATAATTGAGGCGCAACACGTCAAATGCCGAGATGTTCCAGTTCATGCGCAGACCACCGTTGAAGTCGCGATAGCGTTCGGGCTGACCGATAGTGCGTGTTGTCTCACGGAAGAAGTAGCCTGCTCTGCCGAGGAAACTGATCTTCTCGGAGGGCGACCATGTGAACTGCTCCTTGGTGTTGATGGTCTTGTCGCCATAGATGGTGGATATGACACGTGTCACAGGATTGGCAGCACTCTTGACAGAATAGTTGTCAGAAGTGTTGTAGTTGGCTGTGAGCATGTTGCTCCAATGATTGCCACTGAGACCAAACGAGCCTCCGTAGCGCTGCTCACCGTGCTTGGCAAGACGACCATTGAGATTGAGTGTCCAAGGGTCGGACGCCTTCTTGGTGATGATGTTGATGACACCGCCCGACGCACTGCTGCCATAAAGGGCAGAAGCCGCACCCTTGACAATCTCGATGCGCTCGACATTGTCCATGGTGAGACGTGTGAAGTCGACATCGTCCATAGTCTCGCCGGCAAGACGCTCGCCGTCGACAAGGAAGAGAATGCCCTGACCACCAAATCCAGAGAAATTGAGATGGGTCTGCTGGTTCATCGAATAAGAGAACTCAACACCAGGCAACTCCTGCTGTAGGAGGTCTTGAACGTTGGTGGCATCAATCTTGGCAATGTCCGAAGAGTTGATGACACGAGTCTGTATAGGCGTGTCCTTGAGAAACTTGGGTGTGCGTGTGCCAGTAACTACTATCTCTTCGAGGTCGTAGTGGCGGAATATGGAGTCGAGCTGAGCCTCGTCTGACAGCGGAGCTTGATGCTGGGCTGCTGCAAGAAGCGGAAGCGAGCTTAATAATGTGAGCAGAGCGTGTCTATTAGCCATATATGTTATTAATACGGATATTTGTAATTGATTGTCAGCCAGCATTTTTTGCCCTTAGGCGACAGATAGTCGACAAGTTGAAGTGCGGCGTATGTACCGTCCTTGAGACGGAGTATGAATACATGATTGTCGGGAACGTAGGCGGGTGGAATGCTAAACTTGAACGTGAGCCACGACGAGAGAAGCCTATTGACATTGATGCCCTGAGAGGGAATGAGGCCGAGAAGCATGCGCTCCTGCTCGTCCCACACGATATTCTCTGACCACTCGTCCTCGACAAACTCGCTGTTCTTGAAGGCATCGGCAGACTCGGGAAGGTCGTCGATAGACGTATACTGCGTCTTGAGCACGGCTCCACCATTGGTGCGAACGTTGTTGCGATGTACGGCAAAGGTCCATTCATCTGGCTCTGGCTGGGCATCAGTAGGAGTGAAACTGCGAAACTCATTATGGTCGATGCCAGCACCAAGCACGTCAAACCAATAGAGATACTGTCCCGACTTGCCGTCGCTCTCACCTGTTAATGTCATTGGAATGGGCGAAGCCTCGTGTTCGGTCTGAGCCTTGATGAGGGCAGCCTCGTCGCCAGCCTCGGCAAGTTGCTGCAGATGCTTGAGGTCGATGTAGTACCAGTCGGTCCAACTTGAAGCATCAACAACAATCTGACCCTTGGCAACAGTCACTTCGTTCTGCGGCTCATCATATATGTCGTCAAATATGCCATTGCATGCAGACAGCGCTGTCGTACATAAACATACGACAAGCGCTGACATGATATTGTGGAATATTGATTTCCGGTTGACACACCGGGGGTTGGCTTTATTCATCTTTTATTTATTTTCTGATATACTTCTTGCCATTGATAATGACGATGCCCTTGTAGTCGTCGCCCACACGCTGACCTGCAAGATTATATGCCTTGCCGTCGTTAGGCTTGCTGTCTACACGTATGCCGTCAATACCGGTTGTGGCGCTTGAGAATGTGGACACAATGCCGAAGGGCATAGCACCCATCTGGAATGTATTGACGATAGACTCTACTGACGAACCATTGTATTTAACAAGGATATTGTTGGGCTTAGCGCTGTTGAAGTCGTAGTCGGCATCCATGGTCTTTACCCCACCCTTCTCTGCCGAGAAGTGGAATGAAAGTCCGTCGTTGGCATAGTCGCGATAGAAACCACCCTTCTCTTCGTCGTAGACAAGTCCACTGACAACATACTCGCCAAGACCGAGGTTGCCCATGATGGTGTTGTCGAGTGTGTAGAAAGGCACAGCAACGTCGAGTTTCTCAACTCCATTATCTGTATACTTGCGCAAATTGTAGGTGACACTCTCGTTCTTATACGACTGACCTGCAACCACTACATTCACAGCACCAGACACAGCCTTGACATAATAGCCCTTAACACTGTAAGTCATGTCGAACGGCATGGTGCCATACTTGAACACGGCTTTGAGTGTGAGGGAGTTGTCAGCCATGTTATATGTACCAGAGAGCGAAGAACCTGTGATAGTCTTCTCTACGCCGTCTACTGTGACTGTAGATGTGAAGGTCTGATCGGCAAACTCAACAACATGATTGGCTCCCATAGAGAAGGTGGCTCCCTTGATGGTGAACGATGGGATGGTAGCCATACCCTTCATTGCAGGCAGGGTGATGTCGCCAGATGTCATATTGTTCATTGCGAATGATATTGTGTCACTGGCATTGTCAATATTCATTGTTGACACCTGAACGGTAGAAGCACCGGCAAATCGCAATGCACCGTGCATCTGCGCCATCATTGTTGTAGCCGAGAGGACGGCAAAGAGGAGAGTAAAGATTTTCTTCATGTTATAATGTATTGTTTTATTTATATTGCGTTTTTTTCTTAGCGAGTGCAAAGTTCGCAACATTTAGCAAATAACACAATACTCATAAATGATGATTTTGCTATCACTTTGTCTCCTGACTGTCCTTAGCATTGTATAGCCAATAGCCTGCAACAAGAACCACAAAGACTACAAGCACACCCACCATCTCTGCCACATGATGCATAGGGTCGACCCATATCTCCTTGAACATGCCGTTGCGGGCTGCCACCTCGACAAATGTCCAGAACACTATCACTGTGGCGTATGCCATGCGTATGCTTCTGCCCCAGCTACCTATACGCAGATGCTTCTTGAACATCAGTGCCGAACCGATGAGACAAATGGCGGCAATGGCGTAGGTGACGGGATGGTGGTCGCCCAGGAAGACGGGGTCGTAGCAGAACATGAGCAGCAAGTAGAGTCCCCACATCATTATATTCCACTCCATGAACATCACAATGCTGGGATGGTGTGCCATAGGACGAAGGTCGACACGGTCTTTGATGCCGCAGTGATTCTGTATCCAACGGATGAACATACATCCATTGCGGGTGCAGAATACATAAAGAACGACAAACATTATCCACATGCCAAACGTGGCGGGCATGATGAGATATTCGGGACGTGAACCACGAATGGCTTTGAGTTCGGCACGTGAGAAACTCTCAAGCGGAGCACCATCAATAGTGAACGAGTGGTCGACAGCTACACCATTGACATAATGGCTGACGGTTTCGACAACACCATTGCCCACGAGGTCGCAGTGGACACCATAGCGCTGGGCATAATAGGCAAGCAGAAATTCTACCCAACCAGTCCAAAAGAGCACCGAGCCAGCCAGTCCGAAGCATGTCTGACGTGTGTCGCCCTTGACAAAGACACCCCAAATGGTGATGACAAGACCGAGGAAGCCCATGGCGAAAGCTGAATAATGAAGTACTGTAGGAGCAAGATAATGCTCCATGAGAATCATAAGTGCATGCCCCAAAGGCATGAGGAGCAAGACGATGAGCAATGTGCCTATGGTCTTGCCTGGATATGTCTTAGTGTTCATGCGTGCAAAGTTACTTATAATTGGATAATCAGACAATACCTAATAATAATGATATAGGCAAAACAGAAATCAACAACTTATAAAATGTAAGTATTTTCTTAAAGAACGCTTACAATTTGACAATTAGAAGATTTCTATTTTACTCATTTGTAGGCAAAATTAAGATGACGTACAAAAAATGGCAGTTGCAAGTATGGGGTTTTAGGCTTTTTCAGTAACTTTGCAACCGAACAACAAATGAACAACCAAAATAATAAAAGAAATAAGACATTATTAAGACTATGAAGAAAATTAGAGCAGCCGTAGTTGGCTACGGCAACATCGGACAGTATGCTGTTCAGGCTCTCGAAGCAGCCGACGACTTCGAGATTGCAGGTATCGTACGCCGTAATGGTTCGGAGAACAAGCCTGCCGAACTCGCACAATATGACGTAGTGAAGGACATCCGCGAACTCAAGGACGTAGATGTTGCTATTCTCGCCACTCCTACACGCTCATGCGAGGAGTATGCCAAGCAGATTCTGCCTCTCGGCATCAACACTGTAGATAGCTTCGACATCCACACTTCTATTCTCGACTATCGTGCAGCCCTCATGCCGATATGCAAGGAACACAAGGCTGTGAGCATCATCGCTGCTGGATGGGACCCGGGTTCGGACTCTATCGTGCGCACTCTGATGCAGAGTCTTGCACCAAAGGGACTGAGCTACACCAACTTCGGACCTGGCATGTCAATGGGTCACTCTGTATGTGTGCGCTCTAAGGAGGGTGTAAAGAACGCTCTGTCTATGACTATACCGAAGGGCGAGGGCTTACATCGCCGCATGGTGTATGTGGAACTTGAAGATGGTGCCAAACTTGAGGATGTGACAGCAGCAATCAAGGCAGACCCATATTTCGCCAATGACGAGACACATGTGTATGCCGTACCGTCGGTTGACGCAGTGCGCGACATGGGACACGGCGTTCATCTCACACGCAAGGGCGTAAGCGGCAAAACACAGAACCAGCGCATGGAGTTCACAATGAGCATCAACAACCCAGCTCTCACAGGTCAGGTGCTCGTAAACGTGGCTCGCGCATCTATGCGACAGCAGCCAGGTTGCTACACAATGGTGGAAGTGCCGGTAATAGATATGCTTGAGGGCGAGCGAGAGGAACTCATCGCACACCTCGTGTAAAGGAAAAGAACTGAAAGGAAAAGAACTGAAAGGACGGCATAATATAGGATAGGGCGTCAGCCCTATTTATTGAAGGCATTCCCCTACTCCTTCCCTTCCTTCCCCCGCGCTGAGTGCGGGGG
>CAKPST010000035.1 GCA_934183355.1 uncultured Prevotella sp. | reverse complement strand
ATTCTTTCCATGCAAGCGTTTTGAGAAAAAAGTTTCAAAAAAGTTGCATTTTTAGCTGATAATTGAGATAAATCAAGCTAAATAGGCTATTTTGCGAGCTTTATAGGCTTCAGAAGCGCTTAAACCATAGCCTAAGCTTTTCCGTTGCGAGCACCATACGCTTGCTATTAAGAGTCTCCTTTCTAAAACTCTCAGGTATTTCGTTAATACCAAGTCGCCTCAACGCATCATCGACAACTTCAACCGGAATATCTCCTCCTTGATCTACATTCGGATTGTCCTCATGTCCATTATTTAAATAAGCACGTGTCACATCTATATTATCAGCAGTCTGATTAAAACGCAAATAATAACTTGCAACATCACTACCCGTGTCCTTAATAAATATAAGATCCTTCTGTACTCCCCAAAAGACATACATATTAGAGTAGTCGGTGACACCACCGGTGGCAAGCGTGTCTACCCTCTCCAAATGCCAGAATCCGTCGAGCTTACCATTATCGCTTGTCTCTATATCACACGAGTCGAGCAGCAATAGCGCAGCACCTATCAAAAAATTTCTTATGTGCATAATATATTAAATCTTAAATATATATATTTCAGCCTATATTCAATGCTTTGACAACAATCCAGACTTACTTATAGTTATCTGCATTCCTGCATTATGCCCCATCATCATCGTGCTTCCAAAGTCCATTGCATAGGCAGCCGTAGCTTTCCAACCATGGTTAAATTGATAGGAAGCTTCTGTAAGGAAACTTACATTGTGATGTTTGCGATTGAACGGACCTGCATATGTACCCCACCCCACCTGATAAGTGGCGAGCGCACGATAAGACAAGCGCCCTGTAGGTTGTCCCTCCATACCAAAGTGCAAAGCCCAGAATCTATTATTATAAACATAGATTTGTCCGTTAGTATTATATATAGGTGAACGATACAGCGGATTGCCCATCACCTGTCCCCAATGTTGCCAACCAGGATAAATGCCATGATTATAATAATCATCCATACCAGCCACATGATCGGGTATATTCTGAGTATGGTCATGATTGTATGGTCCACTCTGATACTTTGTATACAAATATTCAAACACGAGTGAACGCAGCCACGTTCCATATTTCAAGTTAAACTCGCCGCCGAGCATAATATCGCATAAGGCATACTTGAAATATCGACGTTTCTTCCATACATTCCACTCTTCGCCCTCGCCATAACCGTTATAGTCGAGAAGGAACATCTGACTATGATCCTCGAAGAAATGATCGGCATATACCGACAGTCGCCACAACTCCCTGTCATAGTTGACACGCATTACCCAGCTGCCGAGCAAATTGCCCTCGCTATTGGCATACTCACCATCTGTAGCATCCTGTCCACCTGGAACAAAAGCATTCCAAAAGCTCGACAATCCATGTTTGGTAGGAATAATAGTAGCTTCACCATCTCCATTAGGCAAATATATTGTTCCACCAAACTGTGTTGCCATCTCCAAACCAAGCTCAACCGAAATAGGGAACGTTGAATATTCATTGCCTATCTTCAGATACCCAGCCTTGGAATGATATAGCAGATGGTCGACATACTTGCTCTGACGATTAGTGAACGAATGTTGCCACGAGTCGTCTGTCATCATACCGTATGCCACATGTCCCTTCAGATGAAACCATCCATTGCCAAAAGGCAACCGCCAATACTGCGGCAACGCAAGACGCACCTGCGGAACAGGTCGTGCATTAATGCCCAATGTCTGCGAACCAGAACTTAGTCGCTGGTTCTTCAGCTCTATTGGATATTCCTTTGAACCAATACTCAACAAACCATGCAGCCAACGAGCCTCAACATAAGCCTGCTGCACCACCACATTCGAGGTATAGTTGACTGGCACTGCCACGTCAACTCCATATCCAAACGCCCATCGACGAATGGAATCAGCTGAGAGAGGACGCTCCACAGCAGCACGCACATATCCGTTGGTCTTGTCAAGCGAACTCAAACCATACTTGTTAGCATTTAACCACAGCGGTGTCTTGCCTTTAGAGAACGAGCCTTGCATCTCCACTTTATAGTTCACGTCGCTGTCAAGATGCACCGAAGATGGTTGTACATCTACCTCCTGCCACGCATATTGCGCATTTGCGGCCATTGGAGCCATACAACACATCATAGCAACGAGGAAAGTCTTTGGATAAATCATATTATATGTATAAGTAAATTATCTAAAAGATCTTTCCTCACTACGCCTTAACATAGTCGACAAAGGCATAAGCCTGAGCATGTCTCTCGTCTACATCATGCTCCTCACGTGCCACCTCTTTCCATCCATCATACAACGGGAAAAAGGCGTCAGCCTCCTTCGGTGTGTCATGAACCTCGGTAAGACAAAGCCGGTCTGCCATATCAAGCGCCTGTTCATACACGCTCGCTCCACCTATTATATATACATCCTCATCCTTCTGACAATGGCGCAGAGCCTCATCGAGCGACGCATATACATCACAGCCTGGCAATTCGCTCACCGTACGGCTTATCACCACATTGCGTCTGTTTGGCAATGCTCCCTTTGGCAACGACTCGAATGTGCGTCGTCCCATGATGATAGTATGCCCTGTAGTGAGAGCCTTGAAACGCTTCAAGTCGTTGGGCAACCAATAGATTAGCTTGTTGTCAAAACCGATAGCACGATTGGCGGCAACGGCAGCTATAATACTTATCATAAATGTTGAGTTCTTAAGTGTTGATTATTATGAAATTAAAATGACTCTTATTTTTTCTATACGCTTACGGTTGCAGCAATGTGCGGCCACGGGTCGTAGCCCTCAAGTTCGAAATCCTCATAGTGAAAATCAAATAGATTCTTCACGTCCGGATTAATCTTCATCTTCGGCAATGGTCGCGGTGTGCGTGTTAGCTGCAAACGTGCCTGTTCTATATGATTAAGATAGAGATGTGTGTCACCTGTAGTATGGATAAACTCTCCTGGTTCCAGCCCTGTCACTTGCGCCATCATCTGCAACAACAGTGCATACGACGCAATATTGAACGGCACACCAAGGAATGTGTCAGCCGAACGCTGATAGAGTTGCAACGAGAGTCGTCCATCAGCCACATAAAACTGAAACAGACAGTGACATGGCGGCAAAGCCATCTGCTCCACTTCGGCAGGATTCCATGCCGTCACCATCATTCGTCGTGAATCGGGATGATTCTTTATCTGGTCGAGCACGTTCTGTATCTGGTCGATGGTGCCTCCGTTATAGTCGGGCCACGAACGCCACTGATGACCATAAACAGGTCCGAGGTCGCCGTTCTCGTCAGCCCACTCATTCCAGATGCGCACGCCATGTTCCTGAAGATAGCGCACATTGGTGTCGCCGCGCAAGAACCACAGCAGCTCATAGATTATCGACTTGAGATGAAGCTTCTTTGTAGTGAGCAGCGGAAAACCGTCTGCCAAATCAAACCGCATCTGATTGCCAAAGACACTCTTAGTGCCTGTTCCAGTGCGGTCGGTCTTCGTCGCACCCTCGTTAAGGATGCGAGAGAGTAGTGTTAAGTATTGTTGCATAATTAGGTACGTGTGTGCTCTTTATCTTCCATTCTTGTGGGTAGAGGTTGTTGGCGCGATTGCCGATGTTCTTCTCAAATCCTATCGGCACTTCACGATAGGTGAGCAGTACAAAGCCACGCGGAGTATCAGCTGGCAAAGCCACAGCTTCCTTGCGCAGATAATTTATTGCTTCAGCGTAGTCCACCTCCACTCTCGGATAAGCCTCAGCATCAAGCTGACGCGACAATGCCAACGAATGTTCGGGGATGATATCCTTGCCCTTCACGCTGCCTATGCCCACTCCAGCATGCATCAACTTGAGCGATGCGGCTGCCGAGTCGAATATATCTATCCAACGTGAGGGTATGGCGGTGTAAGTGTCGCCAATGGTGCGCAATTCATAGTTATCTGCATCTACGAGAGGTATTTTTATAGAAGGAAGTTTTGCAGATGGTTTGGTTTTCTGGCGACGGTCCTTGCGTTTCTTCGAAGAATTGTCTGTGTCTTCATTGCTGCTTGGTTTACGCAACACTGCAAGAAACAGACCCTCACTGCGACTCACTCCAGGCATAAAACGATAGACGGGAGCCGAACCGACAACAGCGGGTGTGATGTTCCATTCGGGCATTGTTGGCAAATCCACCAACTCTGCGCCCAACTCTTCCACTATCCATTCCACATTCTCCTCGTCCTCATGGGCATTGAATGTGCATGTGGAATAGATGAGCAGTCCGCCAGGACGCAGACAATCCCAAATGTCGCTTACTATCTCGCGTTGCAGATGCCAACAATTATCGACATTCTGCAAACTCCATTCGCCACGCGCTCCGTCATCCTTGCGGAACATTCCCTCGCCAGAACATGGTACATCAGCAAGAATGGCGTCAAACTGTAGGCGCGACTTACGATAGTCACGAGGATAATTATTGGTTACGATGACATCCTCATGACCGAACTTCTGCAAGTTCTCGCTCAACACCTGCGCACGCTGGCGCATCGGTTCGTTGGAGAACAACAGACTGCCCTCGGGCAAAGCGGCACGCAGTGCCGTCGATTTTCCGCCCGGTGCGGCACACAGGTCGAGCATGCACACTGGACTATCTATCAGACTACGCACCACATGGTCGACAAACATCGAGCCTGCCTCCTGCACGTAGTAGACACCAGCGTGCAAGAGTGGGTCGAAGGTGAAGTTGGGCCGCTCGCTGAGATAGCGTCCTGTAAGTGGACACCATGGCACAATCGAGTCGCGCAACTCATCTACGACATCATCCCCCTTAGCCTTAAACGGATTGATGCGAATGCTTGTGGGAGCCGTGTCAGAGTCGAGTCCAGCCTTGAGCTGGGCATAGAGTTCGTCGCCAAGTAGCTGACGTGTATATTGTTCAAAATCAGAGGGAAGATTCATCTTATCCTTGCAATTTATCATTATTATGTTGCAAAGTTAATGATTTTTATTGGCTTATCTTCCATCCGATGACATATTTTATATTAATGGCATGCCCAATTCGGCACATTCGCGGCGCATGTCGTCGGGCCATATCGACGCCTGTATTTCGCCAATGTGCGCCTTGTGCAGCAACACCATACACAGACGGCTCTGACCGATGCCGCCTCCGATAGACAACGGCAGTTCGTCAGCAAGCAGACGGCGGTGGAAATAGAGTTGCTCGCGGTCTTGCTCACCCTCTATCTCAAGCTGTCGCAGCATAGCCTCCTTGTCTACACGGATGCCCATCGACGACAGTTCGAACGAACGCTGTAGCACAGGATACCAAATGAGGATGTCGCCATTGAGTCCCTTCTTGCCATTCTCTGCCACAGTCGACCAGTCGTCGTAGTCGGGGGCACGTCCGTCGTGCTTCTCGCCGTTGGCAAGTTTGGATCCAATGCCGATGATAAACACAGCTCCATACTTCTTGCATATTGCGTCTTCGCGCTCCTTTGGCGAGAGGTCGGGATACATCTCCAAGAGGTCTTCGCTATGTATGAAGTGTATTGTGTCGGGCAAGAATGGGCGAATCTGCTCGTAGGTCTCGCACACAAGATACTCTGTGCGTCGTATTGCGGCATATATGCGCTCCACAATATTCTTAAGGAAAGCAAGATTGCGCTGCTCACGTGTCATCACAGCCTCCCAGTCCCACTGGTCGACATACAGCGAGTGCAGGTTGTCAAGTTCCTCGTCGGCACGTATGGCGTTCATGTCGGTGTACACGCCATATCCTGGCGACACATGATACTCGGCAAGGGTGAGTCGCTTCCACTTGGCAAGCGAGTGCACCACCTCAGCCTTCTTGTCGCCAAGGTCCTTGATTGGGAATGTTACGGGACGCTCCACTCCGTTGAGGTCGTCGTTGATGCCGAGTCCCTGCAATACAAACAGTGGTGCAGTCACACGGCGCAGGCGCAACTCGGTGGATAGGTTCTGCTGAAAGAAGTCCTTTATTAGTTTGATGCCCTGCTCGGTCTTGTGCATGTCGAGGAGGGCATGATAATGATCTGGTCGGATAAGTGTGCTCATTGTGTTATTCTATTGGTTAATATTTATTTGCAAGTGCAAAGGTAATAAATTCTTATTATCTGACAAACTTTTAAACAAATATTTAACATAAAGATATTATTTTAGGTTTATTATTTACATAAAGTCATTATAAACCTCATTAATTTAACACATCAGCCTCAAGAAACATCGAGTCGTCCATTTCATTGAGCGACTTCTTCTTCTTGTTCTCTTGCGCTCCAGCCTTCAGCAGTTTTCTTGCAGCCGTGATAATGCTTGCCCCACTGTCGGCTGTTGTTATCTTCAGCTTAGATATCTTCTTTACAGTGTCGTTCACACTCGTCTCCACTTCCATAAATCTTATGCCAAAGTCCTGCACACGTTCCACCACCGTGTTTGCCGCGTCCATCATGGCTTGCTGGTTTTTCAGCTGTTTCACCTGTGTCCACATCATCTCCAGCACTCTTAGGTTCATGTACATAGTCTGCGGACCAAGTATCATCACACCCTGGTCGTAAGCCTCACGCCACAGAGTGTCGTCGTTGAGCAATGCCAGATTTAGCGCTCCCTCTATAGGCACATACATTATGGCAAAGTTGAGTTTGTTGTATCCGCTTGGCAGATACTTAGTATATTCCTTCTTAGCCAGTCGCTTCACCTGCGCTCTCACACTCGCAATGTGCGCTTTCAGATATTCCGACTTCTCTGGTGTGCCATCCTCGGCGTTCATATATCGCTCATAGTCGGTCAGCGACATCTTTGAGTCCACCACTACGTGGCGATTGTTGGGAAAGTGCAGAATAAAGTCGGGTATAAGTCCTCTGCCGTCATCGCCTTTTAAAGTCTTGCCCTCCTTGTCTCTCAGTGTTTCCTGTGTGTCAAACTGCTCGCCTTCCTTCAGTTCCAAGTCTTCGAGCAGTTGCTTTAGCTTCAACTCTCCGAAGTTGCCCTGCACCTTCACCTCGCCAGTCAGCGCTCGTGTCAGTCGGTCGGCAGTCTCTCCCAGCGCCACACTCTTCTGCATATTTATCTTTATCGTCTCGTCGAGACGTGTCAGAGCCTCGCTCTGTTGCTCCTTCGACTTATCGAAAGCCTCCTGCATATCCTTCAAGCTCTGCTGTAGAGGGTCGATTATCTTCGACACTTGCTCCTTGTTTCTCTCACCCAATTCTTCCTGTCTACGCTTCAGCACCTCCTCAGATGTAGCCTGCATCTGCTCCTTTATCAGCCTCATTTGGCTCTCCACCTGTTCCTTGTTCATCTGTCGCAGAGCCTCTATTTGCTTCTCCATTCCCTCCTTGGCTTGCTTTAGTTGATTTTCGTGCGAAGCCTTCAGTTCGGCAATCTGTGCCTCATATCCCCACTTCACATTGTCCATCGCCTCAGCATTGCGCTCTCTTTCTGCCACTATGGTGCGCTCAGCATACTCGACATGCGCCTTCTGCACATCTCTCTCCGAGGTGAGTGTCTTTATCTGCTCTGCCTGAGTAGCCGTCATACATTCCAGCGACTTTATCTTCTTGCCATAAGCGTTCACTACCGCTAAAATGATGACGGCTGCCACTACTACTATTATTATGCTTACTATCATTATTGTTTATTATTTTTTTATTAAGCACAAAAGTAGCATATTTTAATTAACTCGCAAAATATTATTAGTCCATTATATCAACATTCATATCTTTGCATCCGTAATCAATGAGTTATAGAAATAAAGGTCTGGAGAGAATAAACAAAATAAAGAGACTGACTTTAAGCTCATTGCTTAAAATCAGTCTCTTTATTTTTATTAATATAAACCGTATTGTTTTTATCGTTTTATTTCACAAATTTCACAGTCTTTTGTGTGCCGTCAATGTATGTGGTCTTCTTCATATACACACCTTTCTGCGGTGCATTTATACGGCGACCGTCCAGTTCAAACCACTCAACGCTCTTCACGTCCTTTCCTGCAACGTCTGCACTTACATTATTTATAGCCGTAGCTGTGGCATCACCGAGGACGATATTGTCAAGATATACTGCCTCAAGGTGTCCATTTGTATAGGCATAGAATGCAAAGCTCAGGAAGTTGTTGCTCTTGAATGCTCCAAGATCCACGTTGTACTGCTTCCAATCCTCTTCCTCTTCGGTGGTAGAGAGGTCGTATCTTGCAACCTCTGTAAATTCTCCATCGTCAGCACGAACATACACTAGAAGGTACGGATGCTTGTCGGCATACTTTGTTGGATAGTTGTAAGCCCAGAACGAGAGATAGCTCTGCTTGCCATTGATAGCCACCTTTGGCGAGATGAATCCTGCACCAGCGTATGTGTCATAATAGCTACCATTGTAGAAGTAGGCGCAACCATCGTCGCCGTCCTGTGGAGTGGCCTTGTTGTAGGCGCCTTCCTCACCGGTAGGACAATCTGTACCCCAGCTAAGAACAGTAGTGTTCTGCGAGCTGATAGTCCATGGAGTAGTGGCAAGTTTGCGGTCGGCAAACGACTCGCGGAACGGCTGTGCATAGAGCTTGCCAATGGTGCAGTTGCTTACGATAGTGTCGCCAATGCCCTCAGAGTTCTTTGCTACAACACCATAGTAGAGCACCTCCTGCTGTTTGAGGTCGCTGCGGTCTACGGTATAGCTAAAGTCTTTCAAGTCGTCGGCTATAATCTTGAGTGTGCGGTCCTCAGTGTTGTACTGCAATACGCGGTATGTAAGGTTCTCCTTCACTACTACACCGCCGTTGTGTCCAACCTCAGGTGCCTCCCATGTAATGACAGCCTGCTGGTTGTCGGCATTGCCGCGGATGGCAAGCGAGGCTACATTTGACGGGCGGTCTACACCTACAAACAGGCTTGTTGGGGCTATCTCGCTACGGCCATACTTGTTCTCGGCAACGATGGTGTAGTTGTTTATGCCATGCTGTGCCTCTGTGTCGGTCCATGTAAGGGCGGTGCCAGGTATAACCTCTGTCTTTGTGTACACAGGCATAGAGCTGTTGCCACGATAGATGTTCACCGTGAGGTTGTCGCTAAGACGTATGCCCTGGTAGTCGGTGGCAGGTGCGTTGAACGACAGGGTTGCCGAGAGCGCGCCCTTAGGGTCGGCTGCAGCCTTTACATCTGTTACCTCGTATGGCGAGAATGCCGACTTCTGATATATCAGCGAAACATCGTCGAGGTCTGCCATGATGTTGTCGTACTGACCTGTAGACACTATGTTGAAACCGAAGCAATACTTGTCGGCATCCTTTGTCACTACAGTGTTGGAGCCGTCCTCCATATCATATCCAGTGTTAGGCATTAGTTCGCCAATAGATGTTGTTAGTGCGTCAGCCTTGGTGGCTTTGCCCATATACACATTGCCCTCTATTGTATACTTCTGCAGATTGTAGTTGATGTAGCGCGAGAATTTCTTCTTGTAGCTAAGGGTATATACCGAGTTGGCGTCAAGCTTGATGAGTGGAGTGATGAGCCATGACGAGAGCGTGTTGTCTTCTTGAGCGTTAAAGGCAAAGATATTCATGCGCTGGTTGTTCTCGTCGTACTTCCATATGTACGAATCCTTGTTGTCTTCGTCCACGCCCATGCTCTCTATGGTGTAGTGGGCAGCGTCGGCACGTGTGTTGAACGCCTCCTTGTAAGGAGCCTCGTAGCAGCCTACAAACACCGAGTCGATGGCGGCAGCGCCCTCGCCGTTGTCGTTTACAGCCTTGATGCTGTACGAGTTCATGCCAATCTGCTTAACCTTGGTGTCGGTCCAAGACAGCTGCGAGCCAACGGCAGGAGCCTCAAACACGTGTACCGGCTCAGCCTCTTTGTTGCGATATACGTTCACCTTGCTAAGAGTGCTGATGGCAGAGCCGTTGAGGTCGGCTGTAGGAGTGGTGAAGCTGATAGTAGCCTCCATCTTGTCGTCGGTTCCAGCCACAACCTTAAGGTCTGTAGATGCGGCAGGCGATGTACTGTTGGCAACCTCGTCTACACCAAAACTCTTTACCAACAGCATTGAGCTGTTCTTGGTCTTGTCGCCCATATAGCGCAGGGCGATGTAGTACTTGCCCTCCTTCTGTGTGTTGAAGGTTGCAGAGTAGTCGGTGTATGTCTCGTATATCTCCACCCCGTCAGCAGTGTTGAACTTGCTGAAGGTGCTTACATCATTAGGGTCGGTACCCACAAGCAGCTCGAAATACTCGGGATAGCCCTTTGAGAATGTCTTAAGGTTGACTGTGGCACGATAGGTCTTGCCAGCCTTAAGCAATATGGCAGGAGTGATGAGCCAGTCGTCCGAAGGTGCGGTGGCATCCCAAGGAAGGTCAAAACGAACGATGTTGCCATATTCCTGATACCTCCACATTGTTCCGTCGCCGTTGTTGTCTACTACTGTGAAGTAGTCGTCAAAATCCTGCTGACTGCCAAATCCCTGCTTGTATGGAGTGGTGAAGGCGTCGCCACAGGTAAGCTTGGCCGACTCGCCGTAGGCGCTGCGCTTGCCGTTGTTTACGGCATACACACGGTACGAGTAGCTGTGCATGGCGGCGGGAGTGGCCTCGCTGAACGATGTAGAGCTGATATCGCTTGCCACCGTCACGCTGTCGGGCATGCGCACAACAGTATATTTAAGGTTGGCTTGGTCGATATAGCCCTTGTTTACACCCTCAGTTGGAGCTGTCCATGCCACATTGCTCTTGCCATCGGCATTGCTGAATGTTACGTCTGTAGGAGCTACCGGTGTGTCGTATCCGGCATACTGCTTGATGGAAGCAAGCGGCGACCAACCCTCTTCGTTCTTCATATTTACAGCCACATAGTGGTTGCCCTCGCTCAGTGTTACGGGTATGCTGACCTTCTCGCCAGCCTTTGCCTCTACACTCTTGAGGCTCGAGCCGTCGAGCCATACATTGAGGGTGCTTGTTCCGAGTGCTGCGCCAGCGTAGGTGGTTGTTGGTATGCTGAAGGAGATGGTGGCGTCCGAGCCGCCATTCTTGGCAAAGGCTATCTGGAGGTCCTTGGCTTTGGCTGGAGCGTCGTCCTTGGCGCTCTCCTCAAGCGAGTAGATAGACGTAAACTGCTCCTGCTTCTGGAACTTTGCCACAAGCTCGGTCTCGGCAGTCTTGGGGTTGACGCTGTACAGGCAGCAGCCTTCTGATGATATGGCAGCCCAGAGGAAAAGGCCCGTACGGTTGTCGTACATCATCGACTGCGAGTAGCCCATCGGTGTTATGCCTGTCCAGGCGATAAGTGCCGGACGGCTGGTCTTGCGGTTGATGTGGTAGAGGTCGCCGTAGCTGTTGATGAAGTACATCTCGCCGTCAGGGGTGTTGCCCAATGTCAGCACGTTGTACTTGCCACGGAAAGCGGCAATCTTGTCCATCCAGTCGTAGTCCATATTGTATCGGCACCAGTTCAGTGCGCTCAGAGCGTCGTTGTACTGAAACGAGTAGATGGTGTTGTCGATATTGTTGTAAGCCATCACCGACGGCAGCAGCGAGTAGCCGCCCTTCGATGTGTCGTACATAACGTTCTTCAGTTCCTTCTTGTTGTTGGGGTCGAGGGTGATGTATCGTGCTCCGTTAAGGCCGCCCATCACGTCCATCGCATATATACCCACAAACTTGTCGCCAGTGTAGGCACCCGACGTAAAGTTGTAGCCAAGGTCGGTCATTACAGCCTGCGGGTTGACGTTGTCGCCCACCTCAAACGAGTATATGCCGTAAGGTACAGCTGCAATGGAGGCTGTAGCCCAGTCGGTGCTGTTGATGAGCGATCCGTAGAACGTGCGTCCATAGAACAGCGACGGAGCCTCTGATGCTCTTGCTGTGCGTGCCTTGAGTGTACGCACAGTCTTTATATTGTTGCTCTTGCTGTCGTCGGCAAGTCGCAGAGGTGTCAGTCCGCGGTGTTGCTGTGCCGACGGAGCCTCGGTCTGTGCCACGACCTGTGTGGCAGACAACGCCATAACCGCAATGGCTGCCAGTGTTTTTATATTGTCCTTTTTCATATTGTGTACGATTGAGTGTTATGGTTCGTGTGAAAATCTGTGTCTTTCTTACTTTGAAAATTTGAAGCTCTTGTCTTTTGTCTTCACGATGTAGGTGCCGTGAGGCAGCGAGTTGAGGTCGGTAGCCTGTATGCGTGTGCCGTTGACATTGTATATCTTGGCTTCGCCGAAGCTTGCGCCGCTAACGCTCTGTATGCCTGTAGATGCCGCAAGCGTAAACTTGCATGTAGCCATATCCTTTGGTTCGAGGTACGAATAGTTGGTGCCATCGTATAGCAGGATGGTTGCAATATAGCTTGTGCCATCCACACCATTCTCAAACGGACCTGTAAAACGCACATCGGCAGTGTTGCCCTCATTCACGCTGAAGTACTGCGCGGTGAGGCAACCCTTCTGTACTGCACCACTCTCGTTAAGGATAAAGAAGTAGGCATAACCAGAATAGAATCCTGCTGTACACTTGATGTGTGCTGTGATGTCGAGGTTCTCCTTCTTTACCTCACCCTTGAAGGCGAGTTGTTCGGCTGGAGTCACTACGGCTTCGTCGGGAGCCGCCTTCAATGTCACCTTTTGACTGTTGCAGATGTGTCGTTCGTCGTCGTCGACAATGGTGAGCAGATAATCGCCTGGCTCAACCTTGAAGGCATCAATGAAGTCAAGATCTATATCGTCGCCAGGTGCGAGATCTATCTTAAGTGTTGTTCCCTCTGCTACCTTGCGTCCAGTCTTTGCGTCGAGCAGCAGTGTCTGCACCTCGCCAAGATAGTTTACATCGCCATCGTTCACGATGTGCGCATTAACCTTGGTCAGCTTGCTGGCGTATGTGTCTGGCTCAACTGTCATGTCCTTAGCATTGAGACAGAAATAGTCAGGATAAGAGAGTGTGGCTGTGCCATCGGCAACAGTGATGTTGAGATAGTTAGGATAGCCCACATACTGGTCGCGGATGATGCACCACTGCGAGCCTTCCTCTACGGAGCGTGCAGCTGGATAGAGACGATAGGTGCCGTCGGCGAGCGACGGAAGCTTGACATTGGTAAAGTCGAGACCATTGTACAGATATCCCATCTTCATATTATCTGCCGATTGCTTGCTAATGGTGTGTACCTGACGGCCGTCGGCATCTACGACAACGAGTCCGAAGTAGATGTCGGCATCTTGCCATCCTGCATTATACATGTTGCCATGCAGCGCTACATCAAACTTCTCGTCTGCCTTGACACTTGTCTTGTTCGGCACAAGACCTTCGCTCGACACTAACTCTACATCGGTATAGGTGTTAGACTGTGGACGCTGTATGCCAGTAACTATATACTGGTTGTAGTTGAATCCACCATTGGCTCCGCCTATGCCTTGTGTGGCTGGTGTGAGCGCAGATGTGCGGAAGTAGCCGTTGCTCATGCCGCCCCAGCCCCAGTTGACATGCACAAAACCGTTGCGGTCGTAACCGTCAAACACAAAGCAGTGGCCACCAGCCGATGCCATACCCATGGCGATGAGTGGACGCTTGTTGTCAAGTTCGTTGACGATGATGCTCTGCCACTCGGTTGTAGAGTAGTTCTGGCGTGTGCGGTAGGCTATGCCGCTGTCGTAGCCGAAGTATTTTACAAGTGCCTGGGGGACTGGCAGGCTGCCTGCGCCACTCGAGCTTGAATACTCCATATCTACCGAGATGCCGCAATGCAGCATAAGCTGTGCCACAGCCTCGCGTGCCTCCTCGCTGCTTGTAGCGTCGTATTGCGGCAGCATCTTGTCCCACTGATAGTAGGTGTTGGCAAAGTCGGCGCTGAGCGTCTTGCCATACATTATAGAAGGCGAGTAGGTGTGAGAGCCTACGCCGTGCTCGGGCCAGCGGTTGTAGTACATAACCTGCGCCATAGCCGTAGCCACACAGCCCGTGGCACATTGTGTGCCCATAGTGTAGACAGGACAAAGATCGTTGTAAGGCGAGTCCTGGTTCCACTGAATGTTGCCCAACAGAGGTTTTACCTCTTTATTATATGATATGTTTTTGGCAGCCGAGCGCTTCTGCAATCCATGCTGCTTGAGGTAGCTAATCTGGTCGACATAGCTGCTAAGCCATGCCCGCATGTTCTCGGGCATGTTGTCGGGGTCAAACTTGCCGTTGTCGCTATAGCCGAGAATCTCGTCGGCTTGGTCGTCGGCAGCCACCACTACGTAGCCTTGACCAGAAGCACCATTGAATACATAGAGACACTGCTTGCCGTTGGCGGCACTGCCGGTATAGGCAAGCTGCAGTTTGGCGGGTGCCTTCTTTGCTCCACCCGTCTTGTCGACAGACTGGCTAAGGAAGCTCTGTGCGATTTTCATCGCCTGCGACTGAGTGATGTCCTTGGCCTGAGAGCCAAGGCTTGCCGCAAGGAGAAGCGTAATAAGCGTAAACTTTCTCATATTGCTAATAATGTTTTGGTTATCCGATTGCAAAGGTATAAAAAAAGACTAAAACCTGCGGATTTGTCAGATTTTAGCCTTTCTAATTCATAAATTGAAAATAAAATCACTCGTTTCTTGATAACTTTTGATACAAAGAGGGGGTCATACCTGTCATTTTTTTGAAAGCGGCTATGAAGTTGGATGCCGACTTGAAGCCCACACTTTCAGATATTCCTTGTATGCTGTAGTTGCCATAAGTAGCTATGTCCTTCATGCGTTTCATGGCTTCCTTGATACGATATTCGTTGAGAATGGTGCGAAAGTTCTTGTTGTACGACGTATTTATGGCTTGCGAGACGTAGGTGGTGTTCGAGTCAACAGCCTGGGCAAGCATAGACAGACTAAAATCGGGGTTGCAGAAGTTGCGACTGTCCTTCATTGCCTCACCTATGTCATGCAGCAGTTGCTCGCTAATGGTGGTTGTGATAGTGCTCGTGCCATTGTCTGATGGTGGTAGTGTCTGCTTCTGAATGGCGTTTTGTTCTACCTCAACAAGCTCGTTATTGCGGTCGAATAGGGCAACATTAGTGTCATACAACACCTTTCGCTGCTTTTTGATGATAATGATAGCAGCCACAGCAGTGACTACAAGCACGGCGAGCATTATCAGACAGATGGTCTGATAGAATATGGTTTTGCGCTGACTTTCAATAATGAGTTGCGTCTGTCGGTTCTCGTAGTTGAGATGTTGGTTGCGTATTTTGGAGAATTCATTGACATTGAGCAATGAGTCGTTGTAGCGGAAAAACTCGTTTTGATAGTATAGAGCCTTCTCCTTGTTGCCCATCTTGGTGTAGATGCGCATCAGCCCCTTGTAGCAGTCGGCATAGAGATAAGCCTGACCTTGGTAGTCGGCAGCCTTGCCCTTGTCCACCGCCTTGTTTTTGGTGTTGTTGATGACATGTGCCAGCGAGTCGTATTTCAGCAGGGCTGCAAGCGCTTTGTCGAGTTCGCCCTGTCGTTCGTAGCACTGATATACCTCAGAATAGGGAAAAACCAAATACTTCTGCGGCAGATTGTTGCGCTTGACAGTGGCTATAGCCATGTTCATCCAATGAGCCTTCTCGTTGTCCTGCTTCTCAAATCCGGCTATAAAACCATTGTTGAAGTAGTAGTAGAACATTAGCATACCATGATCTACGCCCTTTATCAGCTTTACCTTGGCGTTGAGTTTGCGAGCCTCGCCAGTCTTACCAATGTCGCAGTTGGCACCTATCATGTTGTTGAGAAACTTGAATTGCATATCGGCATTGTTTGCTGCACAACTCAACTGATAGCCATTCTCGTAGATGTCGAGAGCCTGTGCATAGTCTTGGTATATCGAGTAGATGCCACCTATATTATAATAGGTGTCGAGCAGATTGGCTGTGTCTTTAGGTGTGTGTGTCTCCTCAGTCTGTATATACTTTAGAAAGTTGGCAAGAGCCGAGTTGTAGTCGCTTCGCTCAAAGCAGGCTTTGCCTTTGCGTAGAAGTGCAGCCTGGTTCTTGTCAATAGCATTGGCTGTAGACGTTGTGATGAATAATGTCGTTGCGAATAGGGCAATGACAATGCGTGTGAATATGTTGTGCATATATGTTAAGCCAAAAATGTGGTTTATCTCTTTGATGTTGCAAAGTTAAGAAATAAATCTGACAATCATATAAATAATTGTAGATTTAAAGTGGCACAACGATTAATCCTACTAACACTATCGAGCCTTGTCTGCAATAGCAAACAAGGCTCGTTTTTTATCACGATTCTTCAATCGTCACATGCTACAAGAATGCTATTGTCAATCCTGCCATGACGATGCTCACCATCGACATGAGCTTGATGAGGATATTGAGCGACGGACCTGATGTGTCCTTGAATGGGTCGCCTACGGTGTCGCCTACGATGGTGGCTTTGTGGTTTTCACTACCCTTGCCCTCAAAGTTGCCTTCCTCTATCATCTTCTTGGCATTGTCCCATGCTCCGCCTGAATTGGACATGAACACGGCGAGGGTGAAGCCTGCAGCAAGACCGCCTGTGAGCAGACCGAGAACTCCGGCTACGCCAAGCACCAAACCCACAACAATGGGGATGACAATGGCAAGCAGCGACGGCACTATCATCTCTCTCTGAGCACTGCGTGTGCTTATCTCTACACAACGACCATAGTCGGGAGTTGCCTTGCCCTCAAGTATGCCCTTTATCTCGCGGAACTGTCTACGCACTTCTTGTACCATCGACTCGGCTGCACGACCTACAGCTCCCATCGTCAATCCGCAGAACAAGAAGGCTGCCATGGCTCCGAGGAATGCTCCCACGAGCACCTTAGGATTGATGAGGTTCACTTGGAAGAAGTTGATAAAGTCGACGGTGGAGGCATTCGACGGGTTGAAGAGATTGCCTGCTGCGTCAAAATACACCTTGCCATCCTCTGCTGCACGTATCATCGCTATCTTTATCTCCTCTATATAAGATGCCAAAAGAGCCAAAGCTGTCAGAGCAGCCGAACCAATGGCAAATCCCTTGCCCGTGGCTGCCGTCGTGTTGCCAAGGGCGTCGAGGGCATCTGTGCGCTCACGCACTTCCTTGCCAAGTCCACTCATCTCGGCATTGCCGCCAGCATTGTCGGCAATAGGACCGTAGGCGTCGGTGGCAAGTGTTATGCCGAGCGTAGAGAGCATACCCACGGCGGCGATGCCGATGCCATAAAGACCTACGCTGATTGACCTTGCCGACAGCGACATGTCAAATCCATTGGCACATAGATAGCTGAGCATGATGGCAACCGAGATGGTCACTACTGGAATCATTGTCGATATCATGCCTGTGCCTATGCCCTTGATGATGACTGTAGCAGGACCAGTCTGCGAAGCCTCAGCTATCTTCTGCGTCGGCTTATAGCTGTGTGACGTGTAGTATTCGGTGGCTTGACCTATCACCACTCCTGCCACCAGACCGCTGATGACCGAGAACGAGAGTCCGAGCCAGTTCTCTATACGCAACATATATAATATAACGAATGTGGCAATGGCTATTAGTCCCGCACTGACATTGGTGCCACGACCCAGCGAGTGGAGCAGTTCCTTCATTGTCGCTCCCTCCTTGGTGCGCACCATGAAGATGCCTATGAGCGAGAGGAATATGCCTATAGCTGCTATTATCATCGGTGCGATGACTGCACGCAGCTGCATGTCGCCATTCATAGCAAAGGCTGTTGCACCAAGGGCTGACGTAGACAGTATCGATCCGCAATAGCTCTCATACAGGTCGGCACCCATGCCTGCAACGTCGCCCACGTTGTCGCCCACATTGTCGGCTATGGTGGCAGGATTGCGTGGGTCGTCCTCTGGGATATTGGCCTCAACCTTGCCCACAAGGTCGGCACCCACATCGGCTGCCTTGGTGTAGATGCCTCCACCTACACGGGCAAAGAGTGCCTGTGTAGAGGCACCCATGCCAAAGGTAAGCATGGTGGTAGTGATGGTGACGAGGGCTGTCGACTCGCCTTCGTACACAGCATTAAGAACAATAAACCATATAGCAATGTCAAGCAAACCAAGACCAACAACAACCAGACCCATAACGGCACCACTACGGAAGGCTATCTTCAGTCCCTTGTCCAGTCCTGTACGTGCTCCATTGGCTGTGCGTGCAGAGGCGTATGTGGCTGTCTTCATGCCAAAGAAGCCTGCCAATCCTGAGAAAAGACCGCCAGTAAGGAATGCGAATGGAACCCAAGGGTTCTGCACCTTAAGTACGTAAGCCATGAAGGCAAAGATAATGGCGAGCACAACGAAGACAATGGTTACAACCTTGTACTGCTGCTTGAGGTAAGCCATGGCACCTTTGCGTACGTGTGCCGCAATTTCTTTCATTCTGTCTGTGCCTTCGTCCTCATTCATCATCGAACGGAAGAAGAACCATGCCATTCCCAACGCCACAACACTGGCAATCGGAATTAGCCAAAATACTAATGGGATGTTGCTCATAATGATTTGTTTATTAGGTTTATTAATAGGTTAGATAGGTCGTTGTACCAACGACGATTTTGCAAATATATGAAATATATTGATACGAATGGGGAAAGATGGAATATTTTTATTAAATTTACCGAGTTAAAGTAAAAATATTATAGAGCTACATAGGCTCTCTGACGCTTAGAATATCGACTCTTCTGTTTCCGACGTGAACAGCTCCAGGGCTTTGATTCCCATAATTGAGTTGCCCTTCTTGTTGAGTCGGGGGCTCCATACGGCTATTGAGTAGCGCGAAGGATATAGCGCCACGATGCCACCGCCCACTCCACTCTTGCCCGGCAAGCCTACAAGAAAGGCGAAGTCGCCTGCCTCGTCATAGAAGCCGCAGGTCTGCATGATGGCATTGATGCGCTTCACTCTCGATATGGTCAGGTTGACACCAGCATGCGAGAACGGCTCATTGCTCTTGGCAAAAGCCAAGAACGCATGCGACAAGTCCTCACAACTCATCTCCAACGAGCATATAGTGCAGTAGAACTCCAAGACATCATTCACGTCATTATACAAGTTGCCATGATGCTTCAGTAGATAGGCTATGGAAGCATTCAGGTAGCAGTTCTCCAGCTCCGACCGCATCACCTCCTCTGAATAGTTGATGTCTCGATTGCCGGCTATGGTGCGCACAAACTCCAGGAAGAACTCCTTAGGGTGGTCGAGATGCGACAGCAGCACGTCGGCTGTCACCAAGGCTCCGTCATTGATAAACGGATTGCGGGGCTTG
This sequence comes from uncultured Prevotella sp., assembly GCA_934183355.1. Taxonomy (GTDB): domain Bacteria; phylum Bacteroidota; class Bacteroidia; order Bacteroidales; family Bacteroidaceae; genus Prevotella. The sequence continues at coordinate 6,160 of CAKPST010000035.1, read as the reverse complement.
CCATGCTCATACTCCAACTGCACAAGCGAATTGAAAGCCGAGCCTGACGGCTCTTTGCCTATGCGGGTCCACAAGTCTTTGCCAAGCAAACTCAAGGCTATGGCAAGCGAAAACACCTTGGAGATGCTCTGTATGGAGAACTTCACTGCCGAATCGCCGAGTCGATAGGTTCTGCCGTCGAGCATATTGAGGCAGATGCCAAACTGGTCGGGATTGACATTTGCCAATGCCGGAATATAGTCAGCCTGCTTGCCGTCCTTGGCATATATCTCTATCTCGCGTCTTATTTTCTCTAATAAAGGTTGATAATCCATAGTTTTCATTGTTTTTTCATTTCTATTTTCGGTTTTTCATTATTGCCTGCAACGCCTCCTTTAGGTCGTCGTTTGTGGCAAGTCCCAGCTTCTTGCGGATATGTATGCGCACCGAACTGATGTTGTTGGGTGTCTTGTTGAGTATCGCGGCTATATCTTGAATGGTCTTGCCGCCTATAATCAGTCGGCACACCTCGCTCTCAGTGGGTGTCATCATAGGCAAAACTGTTGAGATATCGGCATGTTGCATTCGTCGATGTGCCATTCGCTGCTCCACAGCCCTGATGAGGTTAGCCTCGGTGCGCTCGTCGAGACGGTCGAAAAAGTCGGTTATGTTCTGGCTGCTCTGCCCTCCACGTCCCAGCTGTATATAGGCAAGCAGCTCGGTCTTGGTCATGTGAAAGGTGGCAAGCACACGATTGAGCGTGGAATGATAGTCGGCATTTTCGCGCTCCATGCTGCGTATGCCTCGCCTTATCATTTCGCCAAGCACACACGTGAACATCTCCACTATGACAAATATCACTACTATCTGTTTGTTAAACCCACCGTCGGTGTGCAGATAGGCAAATACTATTGTGCCTATACTTATCAAGGCTATTATCGTCGGGATGTGTCGGACGGCTGCCGTGACAAGATAGATGATGAGGGCGAGCGAGATAATCTGGTTGAAAATGATGGTTTGGTCAAACCCCTCTGGACGCTCTATAGCCATATACACTATGCGAGCACTGCCTGTCAGCTGTGTCAATATGCCAAACATGGATATAGCCACCCTCAGCGAAATGTGGCGCAGCAGATACAAAGCCAGCAACATCACCGTCGCCAGCCACATCACAACCGATATGACATAGAGAATGTTGCTGCCACGTCCCACAAGACCGGCGATGTGCATAGGCACACCAGCCACTATCACCGACAATGTGAGCATCAAGAAAGTGATGAGACATAGACGTTGCTGCCAATTATGACTACGACGGTCAAGAAATATGGTTAGCTGTTCTAAAAGTTTAGATTTCATTGTTTTCAGAATTTTGTCGCTACAAAGGTAGCCTTTTTTCATGATTTTACGCCTTTTTACCCCACTTTTTACGTCTCTTTACGCCATTTCACGGTAGTGTTTTTTTGTTTATGTTGGGTTTTTGAACTAAATTCGCAGTTACTTGAACAACAGAATAATTAAATATGAAGAAAACCATTAACTCTAAACAAATCGGCAGCATGATTGTCTACACGCTGCTTTCGTTATTTTTGTGCATGGCTGGCGTGGGCAACGCATCAGCCGCAGAACAACTCAACCCAGTTGTCAAAATCGACAAAACGTCCTATACAAGCAGTGGCACGGAGGTGACGCTTAGGTTGTGGATGTTCAACTGGAAACTGTCGGCTTTAATCAAACAATACAATGCCCGTTTTACTGGCAATGTGTATCTCTACATCGACGACAAAGAGGTAGGCAATCTTAAGGACATGTGGTATTATATATCTGGTTCAAACTACAATAATTTTTCTAATATCGCATCTGGTACTGTCGTCGGCAAGTCTTCGGATATTAATCTTAATGGCACAAACGTCGGCACGGCACAATTCCAAGATTTTAAGAGTGGACAGACATGCCCATACAACAGCAACACAACTGAGAATTCATGGTTCACCGTCGACCTTAAGCTCTCCTTTAACAAGTCATTCTCCTATTATGGCCATAAAATTACGGTGAAGGGCAAATGGCAAGACCAAAGCAGAGGTTCTTTAGTAACAAAGGACGTGGCTCTCGACAACGACATCAACGGCTTCGTTCGTCCTATCAATTTGAAGGTGGAGCCTTCTGGCGACGAGATGGTACTATCGTGGGAGAAGCAGAGCTATAATGGGACGGCATCTGACGATGGTCTATGGATGGTATACAAGCGTGAAAATGGTGAACGCAAAAAATTGGGAGAAAAAAACGTGAACGATCCTACATTCAGAATAGCAAAGAGCGAGCATACTCGTTTTTCTAACTATGATGTGACATTCAAGCCCAATATTTTTAATACAACCGACACTATTTGCGGCCTTACCACTTCATATATTGGCACTGGACATAAGCTAAACGATGATGGTGTCTGCCAATACTGTAATCATAGTTTCTTCCGTTACACGACTTCCGATGGCAAGATTGTGGATAACATAAGAAACAAAGAGCAATTTGGTGCAAACATCGTGGCGCATAGTGTTGTTGATGGCAAGTGCGTGATAGAGTTTGACGGTCCGATTACAAAAATTCCCGATCAAGCATTCTTTAAAAATAATAGTCTTACAGGAGACCTTGTCATACCTAATTCGGTAAAAGAGATTGGCAACTATGCTTTTGGCTATTGCACTGGATTCAATGGCACTCTAACGCTGTCAAATAAACTGGAAACAATATGGAGCAACGCTTTTAGTAATTGTTCCAGTCTTACAGGAGACCTTGTCATACCTAATTCGGTAACAGAGATTGGTGAACGGGCTTTTTACAATTGCACTGGATTCAATGGCACTCTAACACTGTCAAGTAAACTGGGAAAAATAGGGCAATATGCTTTCAACGGATGTACTGGATTTACGGGATCTTTGAAATTGCCCAGCTCATTAACAGATATCGGAAATGGAGCTTTCGTGATTTGTAAGTCTTTTACATCTCTTGAGTTGTCAAATACTCTGAGTGTAATCCCCAAGTCTGCTTTTAGAGGTTGTGAGGGTCTTTCAGGAAGCCTTGTCATACCTGATGGGGTAAAAGAGATTGGTGCTAATGCTTTTTCAGGTTGTACTGGATTCGATGGCACTCTAACGCTGTCAAATAAACTGGAAACAATAGGGGAAGCAGCTTTCAACGGATGTACTGGATTTACGGGATCTTTGACATTACCCAGCTCAGTAACAACTATCGGACAATCGGCTTTCATTAGTTGTCGCAGTTTTACAAAACTTGAGTTGCCAAATACTCTGAGTGTAATCCCTATTCAAGCTTTTATGAATTGTAGAAGTCTATCAGGAGAAATTGTAATTCCTGCCTCGGTGACGGAAATTGGAGATCATGCATTTTATGGTTGCAAAAATCTAAGTGCAGAAACAAGACAAGTGACGCTGCCTAAATCACTGAAAAAAATTGGTGAAAATGTTTTTCTTGAAACTGATAATATTAACACTGTTAATTTCCTGTCATTACCAGAAGGTATATCGGGAAGCTTAGGTTATAAGAAGAAGAAGGCAGTCAGTCTGAGCGACGAATCATATATCAGCGACCAGGCAAGCGGCACAGTTGATGAAATATCCTACACACGCCAGATGTCAAACAACTGGGGCACACTCGTGTTGCCTTACTCATTGACGCTGACTGGCGAGGAGTCTTACCGCCTGTATGCTATTAGTGCAGTTTCTGAAAATGAGCTTGTATTAAAACAACTTAATGGAGAAGTGGCAGCCGGAACTCCATGCGTGGTAAAGCGTAAAGGCAGCGAAGCAGAGCTGACCTTTAGCGCAAACAATGCAGAGTTGAATATGGCAATAAATGATCAACCCATGGATGGCATGAATTTCAGCGGCACTTATTGGACTAAGGACGTTACCGACGGTTATATCATTGCCAAAGACTGCTTCTGGAGTGTGGCTGAATTGAACAAATCAGATTTGGTTAAAGGTGTTAAGGTTAAACCTTTCCGCGCTTGGCTTGATGGCACATCGCCTAATGGCGCTTCCCAGTTGTCTATATGTGTTAGCGACACAGCAACTGGCATAGATGCTGCGGGCACTATTGATGCTCTTAACGATACTGCTACAGAATACTACGACCTCAGCGGCAAGCGTCTCGACGAGCCACAAAAGGGCGTAAACATCGTGCGCATGAAGTCGGGAAAGACAAAGAAGATAATTATCAAATAACAAAAGACAATGCATAATATTAAACAACATTATCGTAAACATTTCGGCAGAGCAGTAGTCTACACGCTGCTCTCGCTGTTCTTGTGTATGGCTGGTGCGGGAAAGGCGGCAGCAGCCGTAGAATTCACCTACAAGCCTCAGGTGAAAGTTATCAGCACAAACTACACAAACAGTGGCACAGAAGTAACGCTCAAATTATGGATGTACAACCTTGCAGGTGGCTCGTCACGCTTCATTAAGAATAGAACTGTTGACTTATATATTGACGACCAACAACAACAATCACTTGTACTCAATAATTTGTGGTCAAATATAAGCAATGCTGATGCATACGATATAAGACGTTATATTACCTCTGGTCCAGTAGGCAACAAAAGAAGTATTTGGTTCAACTATAAATATATTGGCACAGCACAATTCTCCAATCTGCTAATTGATCAATATAGCGAAAATGACGGTAAAGGCACCCAACAGTTACGGTGGTGCACTATCGAATTGAAGCTTTCCTTTGACAATACTTTCTCCTACTACGGCCATAAAATAAGTGTGAAAGGCTTATGGCAAGACAAGAGTGGAGCACATCCTATAACCGAATACGTGTCACTCGACAACACCATCGGTGGATACGTTCGTCCTACTAAATTGAATGTGATGCCTTTTGACAACAGAAAAATGAGGTTGTCGTGGGGTATTCAGGACTATAATGGGTTGGCATCTAAAGAAGGCAGCTGGATTATATACAAGTGCGAAAATGGCAAACGCGAGAAAGTTGGTTCCAAGGTGTATAATGTTTACTTTAGTTATGATATATATAAGGAAAAGTATAATTGCTCGGCTACCTATGATGTGACATTCCAACCAAAAAATATCACTGCATCCGACACTATTTGCGGCCTTACCACTTCAGTTGCTGCCACTGGACATAAGCTAAACGATGATGATGTCTGCCAAATCTGTAATCATAGTTTCTTCCGTTACACAACTTCCGACGGCAAGATTGTGGATATCATAAGTAACCGAAATCAATTTGGTGCAAACATCGTGGCGCATAGTGTTGTTAATGGCAAGTGCGTGATAGAGTTTGACGGTCCGATTACGAAAATTCCCGAAAATGCATTCGATGGAAATAAAAGTCTTACAGGAGACCTTGTCATACCTAATTCGGTAACAGAGATTGGTGAAAAGGCGTTTTACTATTGCACTGGATTTAATGGCACTCTAACGCTGTCAAATAAACTGGAAACAATAGGGAGCAACGCTTTCGATAATTGTTCAGGATTTACGGGATCTCTGATATTGCCCAACTCATTAACAACTATTGGAATAATGGCTTTCTTTGGTTGTAAGGGGTTTAAAGATCTTACGTTGTCAAAAGCTCTGAGTGTAATCCCCAAGGAGGCTTTTAGTGATTGTTCCAGTCTTACAGGAGACCTTGTCATACCTAATTCGGTCAAAGAGATTGGCAACAGTGCTTTTGGCTATTGCACTGGATTCAATGGCACTCTAACGCTGTCAAATAAACTGGAAACAATAGGGCGCATCGCTTTCTTAGAATGTTCAGGATTTAAGGGATCTCTGATATTGCCCAACTCATTAACAACTATCGGGGAATTGGCTTTCCAAGAATGTAAGGGATTTACAGAACTTACGTTGCCAAATGCTCTGAGTGTAATCCCCATGCAGGCTTTCTATGGATGTAAAAGTCTTTCAGGAAATCTTGTTATTCCTGCCTCGGTAAAGGAAATTGGAAAGTTAGCATTTAATTCATGCACAGCTCTAAATGGGGATTCGGAAAACCCGTCACAAATAACGCTACCTGAATCATTGGAAAAAATACATGATAGTGTTTTTCGCTATTGTAACAATATTAAAACTATCAAGTTCCAGTCGTTGCCTGAAGGGATATCAAAAAGCATTGGTGCACAAAAGACAGTAAGTCTGAG
>CAKPST010000034.1 GCA_934183355.1 uncultured Prevotella sp. | reverse complement strand
ATTGCTCCACTGGTGTTTGAGACCAGCGCGTCTACCGATTCCGCCATCTGGGCGTTGGCGTTTTAGCGAGTGCAAAGTTACGATAAATTTTCTATTCTGCAAAATTTTTGGGCAGAAAATCATAATAATTGTTCATTTAGGATAAATTGATATTAAAAAAATGCACACTATTTGGCATTCTCGCAAGAAATGTCTAACTTCGTAAAGTCTACAAGACAAACTAAAATCTTTTACGTAAACCTATAATGACATGAATAAAACAAACAATAATTATTGTGTCATCCTTGCCGGGGGCAAGGGACGCCGTCTATGGCCTTGCAGCCGAGAACAACGCCCGAAGCAGTTTATCGATTTCTTTGGTACTGGACGCACTCAGTTGCAACAGACTTACGATAGGTTCGCTAAGATAGTGCCCCCCGAGAATATATATGTCAACACCAACGAGGCGTATGTCGACTTGGTGCGCGAGCAGTTGCCCGAACTAACTCCGATACAGTTGCTCGCCGAACCTATCCATCGCAACACTGCGCCGAGCGTGGCATGGTGTACCCACCGCATTATGCATGTCAACCCTGATGCCAACATCATTGTAGTGCCTTCCGACCAAACTATTATCGGAGAGGAGAAGTTTGCTGAGGCTGTGAAGCGTGGCTTCGAGTTTGTCAGTCGCAACAAGTATATGCTCACAATGGGTGTCAAGCCCACTCGCCCCGAGCCTGGATACGGCTACATACAGATGGGCGAGCGAGTGGAGGATGGCGTTTATCGTGTGAAGTCGTTCACCGAGAAGCCAGAGCGTGAGTTTGCCCGTGTGTTTATGGAGAGTGGAGAATTTATTTGGAACACGGGCATGTTTCTTGCCAATGCCAAACATTTGCTTGATAGTTTCCGCGACTTGTTGCCGCCAGTGTTGCGCACCTTTGGTAAGAATTGTTGTCCGAATGGATTCGACTTTGAGGAGGAGAACCGTTATATCCACGAGAACTTCACGTCCTATCCCAATCTGTCTGTCGACTATGGCATCCTTGAGAAGTCGCCCGATGTGTGCATGATGAGTTGCGACTTTGGATGGGCCGACCTCGGCACATGGCATAGTATCTATGAAGCTCACCAGAAGGGTGAGGGCGACAATGTGCTAATTGATACAGAGGCAGTGTTTGACGATGCTCATGACAATGTGGTGAAGCTGCCAAAGGGTCGCCTTGCTGTTGTCTCAGGTCTTGACGGATATATCATAGCCGAGGAGGGCAATGTGTTGCTCGTATGTAAGAAGGAAGACTCATCTGCCAATATCCGTCGCCTTGTCAACGAGTTGCAGATGAAGAATCAGGGCGAGTATGTGTAATAAATGAGACTTGTTTATAATATATAAAAACCTAAAAAAGGAAGTTGGATTAGCTAATCCAACTTCCTTTTTTAGGTTTATTATTTTCCTCTTTTGTTTTATAATCATTACTTGTCGCTGTCAGGAGCCTTGTCGATAAGGTCCATAAACTGGTCGAGCTTAGGAGTGATGATAATCTGTGTGCGGCGGTTGCGCTGCTTGCCCACCTCTGTAGAGTTGGTTGTAACAGGGTTATACTCGCCACGTCCACCTGCTGTGAGACGCTTCGGGTCGACACCATACTCGTTCTGCAAAGCCTGAACAACGCTCGATGCACGGAGTGCAGAGAGGTCCCAGTTGTTGCGGATGTTCTTCATCGAAGCAGCGCTTGTGTTGACAGGCACGTTGTCGGTGTTACCCTCGATTAGAACCTCGTAGTCCTTATAGTCGGTGATAATCTTGGCAATCTTGCTCAGAGTCTCAGCAGCACGCTCGTTGATTTCGTATGAGCCACTCTTGTAGAGCATGTTGTCGGCAAGCGAGATGTAAACAACGCCCTTCAGCACCTGAACGTCAACTTCCTTCATCTCCTCCTTGCTCAGTGAGCGAGTGAGATTGTTGGTGAGCACCATGTTCAGTGAGTCGCTCTTCGACTTCACCTCCACCAAGTGGCGGATATATTGGTTTGATTCGTTTATCTGGTCGACGAGCTTAGAGATGTTCACATTGTTGGCAGAAGCGTTGTTGAGGCTCTTGTCGAGTGAGTTCTGCAATGATGAGTAAGCGTTCTTAGCCTGTGAGAGCTGCTCTTCGAGCGAAGCCACACGAGCCTTTGATGCAGCGAGCTGCTCCTTAGTGTCCTGATAGTTGCTGGTCAATTCTTTGTTTTCAAGTTGGCATGCTTCAAGATCTTTCTTCATGGCGCAGCTTGAGAATGTCAGCACGCCAGCGAGCATTGCGATAGCAAATACGTTTCCTTTCTTCATATCTTTCATATTTTTATTGTTAGTTCATTATTGAATGCGCTTGCAAAGTTAGCATTTAAAGTTTGTCGATGCTATATATTTGATGTTAGAATAGCTAAAATGTTGAATGTCTTTAATTTATTTTAACTTGCAAGGCTATAATTTGCTTATTTCGTTGATAATCGTTATTTTTGCAAGAACAAATTTGCCTCACGATATATATCAAGAACAAACATAATAAAAACAAAACAATGAACAATCTAAAACAACTTGCCTTGGCTGCCGTTATGGCTCTTGCTGCGTCGGGGGCTACAGCCAAGGACAACATCGACTATGTCGACCCGTTCATCGGAACCACCAATTTCAGCGTGTGCAATCCTGGTGCTGTGCGTCCGCATGGACTCATGTCGGTTGTGCCTTTCAATGTGATGGGTTCCGACCTCAATGTGCAGGATAAGGACAGTCGCTGGTGGTCGGCTCCATACGAGTATAACAACAAGTATTTCACAGGTTTCGCTCATGTCACTCTTAGTGGTGTGGGATGTCCAGAGCTTGGCACGCTGCTCACTATGCCTACAACGGGCGAGTTGAATGTCGACTATCGCTCATACGGATCAGAATACAAGAACGAAGTGGCTCGTCCTGGCTATTACAGCAATGAGCTCACCAAGTATGGTGTCAAGTGCGAGGTGTCGTCCACGATGCGTTCGTCTATAGAACGATTCACATTCCCAAAGGGACAGGGCAATTTGCTCTTCAATCTTGGCAACGGACTCACCAACGAGGTTGGAGCTACGTTGCGCCGTGTCAGCGACACCGAGTTTGAGGGTATGCGTTTGCTTGGCACATTCTGCTACAATCCGCAGGCTGTGTTCCCGATGTACTTCGTGGTGCGTGTCAACAAGGCTCCAAAGAAGAGTGGCTACTGGAAGAATCAGCCCGAGATGAAGGGTGCAGCCAAGGAGTGGGATGTGTATAGTGGCAAGTATAAGATATATGCCAACTATGGACGCGACATGGCAGGCAACGACATCGGCTACTTCATGCAGTATGATATGCAGGAGGGTGAGCAGGTAGAGGTGCAGGTGGGCGTATCATTCGTCAGCATCGCTAACGCTCGCGAGAATCTTAATACCGAGCAGCCGTCGTTCGACTTCGCACGTGTGTCTAAGGAGTCGCATGATGTATGGGCTAAGACGCTCGACCGCATCACCGTAGAGGGTGGCACAGAGGACCAGCGCAAGGTGTTCTACACAGCTCTCTATCATACACAGATTCATCCCAACGTCCTCCAGGATGTCAACGGAGAATATCCGCGCATGGAAGGCGACGAGATAATGAAGACTTCGGGCAACCGCTACACTGTGTTCTCGTTGTGGGACACCTATCGCAATCTCTCTCAGCTCCAGACTCTCATCTTCCCTGACAAGCAGGAGCAGATGATTGGCTCAATGATAGACATGTACAAGGAGTGGGGATGGATGCCTAAGTGGGAACTCTATGGTCGTGAAACATGGACAATGGAGGGCGACCCTTCTATCCCGCTTATCACCGACGCTTATCTCAAGGGGCTGCGCGGCTTTGACATCAACACAGCTTACAAGGCGTTTCATGCTTCAGCTACTCTGCCGGGCAAGCAGAACAAGATGCGTCCCGACATCGACCCTTACTACACCAAGGGCTACATACCTATGGGTGAGTATGCCGCCGACCTCTCAGGAGACAACTCTGTGTCGCACGCTCTCGAATATTATGTTGCCGACAATGCTCTCTCGCTGCTCGCACAGTCGCTCGGCAAGACTGCTGATGCCAAGCTCTTCCGCCAGCGTTCGCTCGGCTACAAGCACTACTACAGCAAGGAGTCGGGCACATTGCGCCCCATATTGAAGGATGGCTCTTTCCTCTCACCGTTCAATCCTGAGGATGGTGCCGACTTCTCCAACGCTCCTGGATTCCACGAGGGCTCAGCTTGGAACTATACGTTCTATGCTCCGCACGACATACCAGGACTTGCCAAGTTGATGGGTGGACAGAAGAAGTTTGTGGACAAACTACAGATGGTGTTCGACAAGAATCTCTACGACCCGGCAAACGAGCCTGACATCGCTTATCCCTTCCTCTTCTCTTATTTCAAGGGCGAGGAGTGGCGCACTCAGAAGGCTGTCAACGACCTGCTCAAGAAGTATTATAAAGCAACACCCGACGGCATTCCTGGCAACGACGACTGTGGCACAATGTCGGCATGGGCTATCTTCTCGATGATGGGTCTATATCCCGACTGTCCGGGTTCTCCTTATTATACACTCACTACTCCAGTGTTCGACAAGGTGACTCTGCATCTCGACAAGAAGTATTATCCGCAGGGCGACATCACTATCACTACCGACCGCAAATCGCCGTCGCAGATATACATCAATGATATGACACTCGGTGGCAAGCGTCTCAACACCTATCGCATATCTCACAAGCAGCTTGTGGATGGCAAGACGCTGCATGTGACACTCAAGAAATAATATATCTATATAGAAAAAATAAGAGGTACGGCTATCAAAGTCGTACCTCTTATTTTTTCTATATAGATATTCTATTAGGATATTTCAACAATTTGACTTACTCTTCTATCAAGTCATAGAACTTCACCCAGTCCACCTCCATTTCCACAGGTAACTGTTTTGGGTCTGCTTTGCCAACCCACGAGCCTTGTATCTGCATGTCCACCAACAGATAGAAAGGTTCACCGAATGGATATTGTCCCTTTTCTGTGGTCTCTATACGAGGATAGGCAAACGATGTTTGTCCGTTTATTGCGAACACAAGCGAGTCGGGCAGTATCTCCACCGAATACGTGTTAAATCCGTCGCGGTCTATGGGTAGGGTAGAGCCGTGTGGTGGGTTCTGGTCTTTCTTCAGCACATGTGTGTAGTAAGTGTGTACTGTCTGATAGGCTATCGTGTCGTAGTTGAGATGTTCCATGATGTCTATCTCTCCACCTTCGGGCCATTTTATTTCTCTATCGGGCAGCATCCAGATGGCAGGCCAAGCACCTTGTGCACTACCAAACTTTGCACGCACTTCAACCTTACCATATTTGATAGTGCGTTTGTGCTTAGTGTACAGACCTCCAGTGACAAAACGTGCAGTGTCAGCCTCCAAATTGGTGTTAACAGCGCCACGCAGTATCAGCTTGCCGTCGCTAACGGCATACAGCGAGTCGGCGTCCGACATGTGGCGTTTCCAGTCTGCATTACCACGTGGAATCTTTGTCCATGAACTGCTGTCGTATGTCTTGCCATTGAAATGGTCTTGCCATATCAGTCGATACTTGTGTGGTGTCGATGCAAATGTTGACGCACTGATGAGTAGCGTTGCGATAATTGTTGTTAGTTTCATAATAATATTGATATTTAGTAGTGTATTAAGTTGTTGTTCTTTTCTTCTGTTATTTTCGTGCCATATCCTTGTCGGTCATTGCCGCCACACACGAATCCGACCAAACATTCTCAGCCGTCTCTATCATGTCCAGCACCGTGAACACCGGCAGTATGATGCCCATTATAGCAACCGGTGCACCAATGCCCGACATCAGTGAGAGTGTGAGAAAATAGCATCCCATTGGTACTCCAGCATTGCCTATTGCCGCAAGCACAGAGATGAAGAGCCACATTATCATAGTTCCCCATGTCAGTTCCACACCGCCATTCTGCATCACAAACAGTGAAGTTACGAAGATGAAGGCGGCACAACCGTTCATGTTTATCGTTGTGCAGATGGGCAATACGAAGCGAGCCACCTTGCTGTCCACTCCCAGACGCTCCTCCGAAGTCTGTATGGTCACGGGCAGTGTGGCTGCCGAACTCTTAGTGAACAGCGCCATTAGCACCGCTGGCATCATACAGCGCATCACACGTATGGGGTTGAGGCCGCGGGCAATGAGGAACAGGGGCAAGACTACAAAGAACTGCAAGATGTTGCCACTCAGTATCACTGCGACATACTTGCCTATTGACGACATCACCATTCCAGCCGAAACCTCAGCCGACAACTGTGCGGCAAATGCCAATATGCCCAAGGGTAGAGCATGGATGAGCCAATGAATGAGTGTCGACACAAGGTCTTGCAGTCCGTTTAGACCTCGCATCAATGTCTGTTTGCCGTCGTTGTCGGGCATCTTAGCCAGTGCAATGCCCACGGCGACAGCTATGAGCAGTATGGATAGGACGTTGCCCTCGAAGAATGGTCGCAGTACATTGTCGGGCACGATGCCCAATACGTAGTCGTAATAAGACGCAGCTCCCTCTATCTCGTCGGGCAGATGCGACGCAGCTTGGCTGCTATTGACAACATCCAAGGGCAGGTTGTCTGGACTTATGATGCGATATAGCACCATGCCGACAGCCGCTGCCGCAATGGTCGTGAGCAGCGTGTAGGTGATGGTGCGGCGGAATATGCGTCCAGTGTCCTTGCGTGTGCCGAATGTGGCAAGCGTCATTGTCACAGCGAGAGCAATAGTAGGCACTGCGACAAACTGAAACAGACGAGTATATACCGTGGCAATGAAGTTGGCTACGGTGTTTATCCAGTCGATGCCGAGCACGCCGAGCACACCGCCCGCAACCAGTGCTCCGAGCCACAACCAGAAGTTCTGCGACTCAGCGCAGGAGTGTTGTTTGATTTCTGAAGAATTGTTCATTTCTGTTTTTATTTTATTCTATTTTTTAGCGAGTTGCAAATATACAAAACAATAAGCAATCATGCAATAGCAATAAAATGGTATTTTTTAGCTTTTAGCACGCATATTATCCACATTTTTTTCGTATCTTTGCAAAGATGGCGCTCAGTCTCAGCGCCTAACGCCCTTAGGCACAGTTTTGCTGGGCGTGAGTTTTTATCATTCCGAAACCCATACAAGAAGAAAAAAGAACAAAGACAAATGGCAGAATCCAATTTCGTTGACTATGTGAAAATATATTGCCGCTCGGGAAAGGGCGGTAGAGGCTCTATGCACTTGCGCCACGTGAAGTACAACCCCAACGGTGGTCCCGATGGTGGCGACGGCGGACACGGTGGTAGCATCTATCTGCGTGGCAATCACAACTACTGGACATTGCTCCACCTTAAGTTTCAGCGCCACGTCTTCGCTGAGCACGGAGGCAACGGCGGACGCGACAAGTGTCATGGCAAGGACGGCAAGGACATATACATCGACGTGCCGTGTGGCACGGTGGTGTACAATGCCGAGACTGGCAAGTATGTGTGTGATGTCACTTATGATGGTCAGGAAGTGCTGCTCTTGAAGGGTGGACGAGGCGGACTCGGCAACTTCCAGTTCCGCACAGCCACCAATCAGACACCGCGCTATGCACAGCCGGGCGAACCTATGGAGGAGATGACAATCATCCTTGAGCTTAAGTTGCTCGCCGATGTAGGCCTTGTTGGATTGCCTAATGCTGGCAAGTCGACTCTGCTCTCAGCCGTGTCAAGCGCCCGTCCTAAGATAGCCAACTATCCATTTACAACACTTGAGCCGTCGCTCGGCATCGTCGACTACCGCGACCACAAGTCGTTCGTGATGGCTGACATCCCTGGTATCATCGAGGGAGCGAGCGAGGGCAAGGGACTTGGATTGCGATTCTTGCGTCATATCGAGCGCAACTCGTTGCTGCTCTTCATGGTGCCTGGCGACACCGACGACATAAAGCGCGAATACGAACTGCTGCTCAACGAGCTTCATCAGTTCAATCCTGAGATGCTTGACAAGCATCGTGTGCTTGCAGTCACCAAGTGCGACCTGCTCGACGAGGAACTTATGGACATGCTTCGTGAGACTCTGCCCGACGATCTGCCGGTAGTGTTCATTTCGTCAGTGACAGGATTTGGCATTCAAGAGCTCAAGGATACGCTGTGGCGTGAGCTTAATGCTGAGAGCAACAAGCTACAGGTTATCACCTCTGAGGATACTCTCGTTCACCGCGACAAGGACATGACACGCTTCGCAGCTGAGCTTAGGGAAGAGGGCGAGGACGAGATTATATATCTTGACGACGAGGATATCGAGGACTGTGACGACATCGAGGACCTCGACGACTTTGAATATGAGGAGGACACTGATGAACAACGTTAAGCCTGTTCTCACATATTATAATATGTCGCCTGCCGTGGTGGCTTTCTCCACCACGCGTCATGGCGGTGTGAGCGATGGTGCATACGCTTCGTTCAACATCAACGAGTATTGTGGTGACACTGCCGAGCATGTGTCAACCAATCGTCAGCTTCTTGCCGACGAGCTTGGCATCGACATCAGTCGCATCATAATGCCTCACCAAACACACGGCGTGGAGACACGCATCGTGGGCAGCGAGTTCTTTGCATTGTCCGACAACATCAAGCGCATGCTGCTCGAAGGCATCGACGCAGTGATGACCAATATGCAAGGCGTGTGCATCGGAGTGTCTACTGCCGACTGCATCCCCGTGCTTCTGTATGATGCCGACCACCATGCCGCATGTGCCATACACGCAGGATGGCGTGGCACGCTTGCCCGCATCACACACAAGGCGGTGACAGACATGCGCATAGCATACAAAACCGACCCTAAGAGTCTGAAGGCTATCATCGGTCCGGGCATCTCGATGGACAATTTCGAGGTGGGCGACGAGGTGTATGCAGCCTTCGAGGGTGCGGCTTTCGACATGAGCACCATCGCCGAGGAGCGCATCAAGCGCAATCCGGATGCTGCCGACCCGTTGAAGAAGTTTGAGAGAAAGTGGCACATCAATCTGCCGCTTGCCAATAGACAGTTGCTCTTGATGACAGGACTTGCCGAGGAGAATATCCAGCACAGCGACATCTGCACCTATGCTAATGTCGACGAATATTTCTCGGCACGTCGTCTTGGAGTGGAGTCGGGCAGAATCTACACCGGCATCATGCTGAACCCCCAACAATAAAACAAATCATCCCCAATAATGCACCTAAGAAAAATCCTAATTATTGCCCTCGCTGTGACGCTCACCGCCACAGCGGCGGCACCCGTTAAACAGCAGTTCACAGCCGCCGAGCAGCAGCAGATAAGCATCGCCACTCCCGGACTATTCGCACGTTCCGATGCCTTCAACGTCGACTTCAGCACGTTGAAGCCATCGGAATATTCATTCCCTCTGCCCGTTGGTAAGGCGGTGGTACGCAAGAATGGTTCGATAGAGATAACCACTACTGAGGGCGATGCCGTTAAGGCTATGTTTGAAGGCACCGTGCGTCTGTCGCGCAAGCATGGCGATATGGGCAACTGCATCGTTATCCGCCACCGCAACGGACTTGAGACGCTGTATGGCAACAATGCACAGAACCTTGTCAACGTAGGCGACTATGTGCGTGCGGGTCAGACGGTGGCTATTGCCGGCAGTCGCGACGGCAAGATATTCTGCGACTTCTCCATCATGGTGAATGGTGGACGCATCAATCCCTCTGCTGTCATCGACGTTAAGACCCATCGACTGCACCGTCAGACGTTGCTCTTCGAGAAGAACGGCACATTTGTCGATGTTAGTGTGCTCGGCGACAAGGCTGAGTTTGGTGAGTCGGAGTTTGAGGAAAGCGAAGAAGAATTTGAAATGTCGAATGTATTCGAGAAGTCGTCTACATTCAAGTGGAACCTTGACAAGATGGAGAGACAGCGTTGGGCTTATCCTCTGCCTGGAGCCAAGGTGATAAGTCCATACGGTGGCAAGCGTCGTCACTCAGGTGTTGACCTCAAGACTAAGCCTAACGACGAGATTGTGGCTGCCTTCGATGGCGTGGTGACACGTTCGTCGCCATACGCTGCTTATGGCAACTGCATCGTCATTAAGCATGCCAACGGACTGGAGACGCTCTATTCTCACCAATCTAAGAATCTTGTGAAGGTGGGTGATAAGGTGAAAGCGGGCCAAGTTATCGGACTTACTGGACGCACAGGTAGGGCTACCACTGAGCATCTGCACTTCGAAACCCACTTCAAGGGAAGACGTTTCAACCCCAACCTCATCTTCGACCATACGTCGCGCTCGTTGCAACAGGCAACGCTGACGTTGACAAAGAATGGTGGAATCACGTCTAAGAAGAACTAAAACTAACGTCTAATTAACGAAATAATTAACGGTCTAATTAACGAAAAAAATTAACGGTCTAATTAACGATTAATTAACCGGAATTAACGACAATATTATTAAGTAGTCGTTAATGTCGATTAATTAATCGTTAATTAGACCGTTAATTGTACGTGAATTATTCGTTATTTACTTGTTGAATTCGCCAACCTTTACGAGATACTCCGCAATCTGCACCGCATTAAGCGCCGCACCCTTGCGAATCTGGTCGCCCGAGAGCCACAGAGTAAGTCCGCAGTCGTCAGCCAAATCCTTGCGCACACGTCCCACATAGATGTCGTCCTTGCCTGCAGTCTCAAGCGGCATAGGATAAACGAGGTTGGCAGGGTCGTCCTTCAGAGTACAGCCAGGAGCAGCAGCGATAGCCTTCTGAGCCTCCTCTACAGAGATTGGCTTCTCGGTCTCAATCCATACCGACTCCGAGTGAGAGCGCAGCGAGCTAACGCGAACACACATTGCCGAGCAGCGCACGTCGCTGTGCATAATCTTGCGAGTCTCGTTGTACATCTTCATCTCCTCCTTGGTGTAGCCATTGTCGGTGAACACGTCAATCTGTGGGATTACATTGTAAGCCAACTGATGTGGGAACTTGCTAACAGTCACAGGCTCGCCAGCAATCAGCTCCTTGTATTCCTGCTCCAGTTCTGCCATCGCAGCAGCTCCGGCACCAGATGCGCTCTGATAGCTTGAGATGTGTATACGCTTGATGTGGCTTATTGCTTCAAGTGGTTTCAATACTACCACCATCATGATAGTGGTGCAGTTAGGGTTTGCGATGATGTTGCGTGGACGGTTGAGAGCGTCCTCAGCGTTGCACTCAGGCACCACTAATGGCACGTCGTCGCACATACGGAAAGCCGACGAGTTGTCAATCATCACAGCACCATACTTAGTGATAGTCTCGGCAAACTCCTTCGATGTGCCGCCACCGGCAGAGGTGAAGGCGATGTCGATGTCCTTGAAGTCGTCGTTGTGCTGCAGGAGCTTCACCTCGTACTCCTTGCCCTTGAATGTGTATTTCTTACCGGCAGAACGTTCTGAACCGAACAATACAAGGTTGTCAATGGGGAAATTTCTCTCTGCGAGGATGCGCAGGAACTCCTGTCCTACGGCTCCGCTTGCGCCAACAATTGCTACATTCATTTCTTTATTGTTTTAAGAGTTATCGTTATTCTGTGAATACAGGCTGCAAAGTTACATATTTTCCCCATAATTTGATACTATTTATTTGCATTTTATGTGATTTTGGTTCATTTTATCACTGATGACAGAATGTATTGTGCATAAAAACAATGCGTTGCTTTGGCTTTATGTGGTATTTTGTTCGCATGCAGATATAAGACATTTGAACAACTAAAAATGAGGAAAAGAAAAAAATATGTAGTATTGGACATATAAAAGGAAATTTTGTGTGGGCATAATTGGGAAATAATGACTATCTTTGCGGTGTTATAATGTGCAATACTAATTTTATAGAAATGACCGGCATGGATAACGTCAACAGCGAACATAAAATAGACTTCGACTTCATCGTTGGCAAGGGAATAGCCAATTATTCCGACGGCGATATCATGATAATCGACAATATTAACGCCACACCGATAGACGGAGTGGTGAAGATAGGCATGATTATGATGATATATTGTGCTAAGGGACGATTGCAGGGCGAACTCAATGGCAAGACGCATCTGGCTCAAGCTGGTGATGTGGTGGTGTGTCTGCCCAATTCCTATCTGAGCAACTACATGATGTCGCCCGACTTCGAGTCGAAAATCATCTGCTTGTCGTACGACGCTCTACAGCACACTCCAGTCACCAAGGATGTGCTCGACATCATGACGTATGTGTCACACAATCCTGTTATACATCTTGACATGGAGCGCCAGGCGCTGATAAGCAAGTATTACAGCATAATCGACCACAAGATTAAGAATCCGCACGGCTATTTTCACAAGGAGATAATGCACGGATTGTTCCAGTGTGCCATCTTCGAGCTGTTTGCCATCATTGCTCCGCATGTTAAGTACACCGACGATGGGGGTGCTATGAAGCAAGCCAATCTGCTCTTCTGCAAGTTTATTGAACTGCTCACTCAGAACGAGGGTCGCACACGCTCGGTGAAGTCGTATGCCGAGGCATTGTGCATCACGCCCAAATATCTGTCGTTCATATCCAAGCAAGTGGGTGGCAAGACGGCGCTTGAGATGATACACGAGTACACCGTCAAGGCAATAGAGCGCTATCTGAAGCACTCCAATCTATCTATCAAGGAGATAGCCGACCGTCTGGAGTTTCCCAATCTCTCGTTCTTCGGCAAGTTTACGAAGAGTCATCTCGGAGTGTCGCCCACGGAATTCCGCAGGCGACAGAGTATGAAGAAGGATGTGTAGACTTAGAATCGGGTCATAAACTCCACCACAATCTTGTCTTTCTCCGAACGGTGGGCGACATCGTTGTTGCGATAGAAGTATTTCTCGTAGTTCACTCGTATGTCGCTCACAAATGGTTTCTTCAAGCTTATGGTCACGCCGCCCGTCAGTCGTGAGCGCTGATGGTCGTTGACGATGAGCTTGCCAGCCTCGTCAGCCTTGCCGTCGAGATATCGCATGCCGTCGCTGTGGTCGCTCATGTAGTCATAACGCAGTAGTGGAGTGACATTTTTCACCATGTCGCCACCCGTGGCAATGTCGTAGCTCACAAACGAGTCGAAGGCATGCACGGCGCGGAAGGCGTTGTTGGCGTAGTGCTTGTATAAGTATTCTGCCTCAAGATGCAGTCCGTTTGAGTGCCAGTAGGCACCAGCGTCATACATCATCACATCCACATTGTCAGGCTTTATTTTCTGAGTGGATAGCGTCAGATTGAATCCATGTGGAAAGAACATCTGTGCCTTTGCCGAGAAGTTGGCGCTGTTGGTCCAGTAGTCTTTCTGGTTGGTCAGTCCCGAACCATTGAAGAGTCCTGCCTCAAGTATGATAGGAATTCCGACATTGAGGTTGTAGCCCAGTGCTGCACCCACATCGCGCACATTGCCCACTTGTTTGGCAATGAACGAGCGATTGGCAAAATACTGCTGATGTGGCGAACGGTGGGCGTCAATGGTGAACGGCACACGCATCTGTCCTATCGTGAACTGCAATCCACTCACTGGTTTCAGTCGTGTATAGGCATCCAGCATCTTTATTTTGCCCTCGTCGCAGAGGTCAATCTCTGCCTTATACATAATCATTGGCGAGAGTTTGCCGTCTACGCTGATTCTGGCGTTGCGCACCTCAAATCTGCCCTCGCCCTCCTCAGTCTGATATTCATACTTAGAACGAATGGTTCCGTGGATGTTCACAGCCGTGCGATTGTCGTCGTCGGCAGTTGTCGATGCCTTCTCCTGCGCCATCACCACAGTAGATAGTGGCAACATCAGCAGCAATGCGAGTGTTGTGATTTTCTTCATTTCTTTTTTAACGTTTCCTTTACGTTTTTTATGTCATTATCTTTTTCTACTGCAAAGGTCCTTATTCCACATTGTCACTCCGTGTCAAAGATGTTACAATATTGTTTCATACTGTGTTAAAATGCATTAAATATTTACAGAATGTTACTATATTACCTTTATTTGTATTAAATTCGCATCGCATAACTAATTAATGTAATATATGAATAAATTTCTACTCACTTTAGCGTCTCTCGCGCTTACGACTGCAGCAAGTGCTCAGTCGCTCTATTCTACGGATTTTGCCGCCGAGAGCGAGTTTTCTAAATGGACCGTCATTGATGCGAATAACGATGGTGTGACATGGGTATATAATGCCGAGGGTTCACAGTCTAAGGTTTTTTATGCTTATTCTGCAGCCAATGATGCTGACGACTGGTTTATCTCTCCCGAGATTACACCTTCTGTCTCTGGCAAGGTGATGGTGAAGTACACCACATACGGCACATCGTATGGCGAGAAACTTGAGGTGTACACTGGTAGCACTCCTACTATTGAGGGCATGACCAAGTTGGAGGCTAAGAACGACAAGGTGATTGGCGTGCGCACTTCGGAGTCTTTCTTCTACGATGCTACAGCTGGTGTGCCTTTCCGTGTGGGCTTCCACACAACAAGTCCTAAGGACCAGTGGCGTTTCTATATGTGCAACTTCGATGTCGTACAGGTGAACAAGGCGGTCGACTTGCAGGTGGACAAGGTATTGAGCCCCGTGTCGAGCGACAATCTTGGCAGTGCAGAGGCAGTCAAGGTACACGTCGTAAACAATGGATTGGACGCTTCCAACAATTTCAAGGTGGCTTATCAGATAGATGGTGGCGATGTAGTTACTGAGGAAGTGGACCGTTCGCTTGCTCCGGGCGAGGCTATGGAGTATACATTCAAGACCCAAGCCGACTTCTCTACCGTGCGTCATAAGTATGCTCTCAAGGCTTACACCATCGATCCAGACGACATCAATCTCGCTAACGACACCACTACAGTCACCGTGCGTCACGGCGGCCCCGTTACTCCTCCGTACTCATGGGGATTTGAGCCGGGCGACGATTTCACCGACTTCAGAATATACAATCTCAATAGCGATGATGGCGACTGGGAGGTTTACATGTCACCCTATATGAATATGGCACGCACAGGCTATGGCTGCTTGGCATACAACTATAATAAGGATAATGATGCTAACGACTGGGTGATGCTCGATCCTATTAAGGTTGAGGCTGGCAACTATGTTTTGCGCTACTGGTACTCGGGCTCTGATGGTCATACCGAGAAACTTGGAGTGTATTGGGGCAATGGCAACACACCTAAGGACATGACTAACAATATCGACGATCAGGTAATCAAACAGGGCAGATACCAGGAGGCGTTCAAGATTGTCAACTTTGACAAGCCTCAGACCATCTATCTTGGATTCTACGCTCACAGCGACAAGGACGAGAACTGGCTCACTGTAGACGACGTGCAGTTCTACAAGGCATCCAACGATGCTGTCGACCTCGTGGCAAGCGAGATTGTAAAGCCTTACGACTTTGTGCGCTCTCCTAACAATACGAATGTAGAATTTGTTATCCAGAACGTAGGCATCAAGGACGCCGACGGCAAGGTGATTGTATCTGTAGATGGTGAGAAGAAGGCTGAGGTGTCTCTCAACCTCAAGGCTCAGGAGATAAAGAACCTCACAGCTAAGGACGCGCTCAATGGACTTGCCGAGGGCAAGCACACTGTTAAGGTGACTATCGAAAGCGACGACGACAATATGCCTGAGAACAATGTAGCAGAGAAGGAAATCAACGTGCTCGGCAATCCAAGCTTGTTCTACGACTTCGAGGCAGAGAAGATTCCTTCCGACCTCAGCTTCTATGTTGGCGACAAGGGTACAGTCAACTCGAATGCTGGTGAAGAGTTCAACGAAGAGGGATGGGGATTGTTCTCTATCGAGCAGCATCCAATGTTGGGCAGCCAGGTGCTTGCCGGAACAAGCTGGATAGACGGAGCTACTCCTAACCGCTGGCTTATCTTGCCACAGGTTCATGTCAATAGCGAGAACGCAAGCTTTGTATGGGACGCAATGTCGTTCAACCAACTGTTGCTTGAGGATTATACCGTGCAAATCTCTGACGGTTCGGGCGATCCTGCCAAATATTGGTATACTAAAGAAACAGGGGTGAATGGCGAAACTGTAACTCCTAAGACACGTGGCATCAGTCTTGCCAAGTATAATGGCAAGGATATATACATCGCTTTTAACCTTGTCACCAAGAAGGGCGAGGTGCTCTGCCTTGACAATATCGGTGTATATGGCGACGCTACCACTACTGGCATCAGCAATGTCAACGACAATGCAGGTGGAATGTTCATTGTAGACAACGACAACTTCGGTGCTGTCAACGCCAAGTCGGTAGCTATTGTTGACATGAGTGGACGCACAGTGCTCAGCGTTAATAGTAGCTCTGCTAAGCTTTCAGGCTTGCAGCCGGGTGTATACGTAGGCGTAGCTAAGTATGCCGACGGCAGCTCTAAGACACTCAAGTTTGTCAAGAAATAAGTAAGTGCACATACATTAGACTGATCCTTATATTAAGGGGGAATGTGGTATAAATATCACATTTCCCTTTTTTTAATGCAAAAAACTTACAAATTATTGCATATATTAATTATTATTTGCTACTTTTGCACCAAGCTAACCGATTTAGTAACATTTTATAGCTAATATACACCCTGACGTTAAACAGAATATTGAATTCTTTAAACAAATAATTATGATTAAAAATTACTTCTTTTCAATGCTTATGTTCTGTGGCATGTCGCTCACAGCAGCAGCTCAGGACGGTAAGTTGAATGTGTTGTATCTTGACGGTACGCCGCATGTGGTGCAGATGTCGCAGGTGGCTAAGCTCAAGGTGTCGGGAGACGACGTTTCGCTTCTAGCAGCCAACGGCACGGCTGTTGCCACTCACAAGGTTGGCGACATCGACAAGATAGAACTTACTGCAGGTACCACTTCCGTAGCCTCGCTCCTCAAGCAGCAGGCAATCACCATTCGCTACAATGGCAAGACCATCACTGCTGAGGGCATAGCCGATGGCAAGACGCTCGGTGTATTTGCCGCCGACGGTGCGTTGGCAGCCAAGGCTGTGGCTCGCAAGGGCAAAGCCACTATCGACGCATCGGCGCTCGCAGCCGGAGTGTATATCGTTAAGGCTGAGGGACAGTCGCTCAAGATGGTGAAGCGATAGTCTTGCCGAGTGACGTAGATTGAAATATTTTATTTATTACGTACAACAAAGAAAACTACAATGACAAGAAAGATATTATTCCTTTTCGCCATGCTCATGGGTTTTGCCATGCAGACAATGGCGTCGAAGTCGGCAGCACCCGACAGCGTGTTTGTCGTTAAGAACGGACGTATTGTGTCTGCCTATGAGGTGGGCAAGGATGTGGACAACATCTCGTTCCCCAAGAGTATTGCTCTTGAGGGCAACTCGGTGAAGTTGGGCAATGAGGTTGTCAGCCTCAAGTCGGCACTCGTTACCTATCAGGGAGAGTATGTATATGTCTATCTCTCGGTGAAGGAGTCGGTTAGCTCTGTAGAAGAGGTGGCTGCTGACAAGTATGTGCAGGTGGTTATGTCGCCGACCTTGTTGGATGAGAATATCAACTTTAAAAATTTCGTCAACGAGTTTGACGAGGACGACTTCTTCCAGGTTGTATATATGGACCCTGTGAAGTATGACGAGGACGACGACTACGAACCTATTTTCTTCTCGTCTGACGACTGGGCAGACTACTTCGCCGATGGCTCGCTGTATGTCAACATCGAGGGCGACGACGTAAAGGTCAACTTCGACTGCCAGCCCGAAGAGGGTGGCGAGGCATTTGCCGGACAGTATGAGGGTGGTTATTACGAGGTGGCTCAGAATCCTTACTACTTTACAGTTGACGGCAAGAAGTCTGAACTGCGTGCCGCATTCCAGGAGCAGTTGGCTGACGGCATTGCTTTCTATCTCACATCCGGAAACATCGACAAGGCTAACGACCTTGAGAACACTCATTATTATGCACGCCTCTTTGTACCTACTAAGGAGATGGACGGAACAGACATCGACATCAATGGCAATCGTAAGTATGAGCTTACTTTCTACGACAATGTGAGCGACATCAACAATCCGCAGCAGATAACCCTCACCAACGGCATGACTCGCAACGCTACTGGTTATGTGAGTGTGCTCGACCGTGGCGACGGCAGCTACACCATCATTATCGATGTAGAGAACATGGGCAAGGAAGCCAACCGCAGCCTTCAGGTGTTATATAAAGGTACTCCTGCCGTATACGACCTTACTTTGCCAAGCGAATACACCGTAGCAGGTGGCGACCCAGTGGCACTGAAGTCGTGCGTGGTGCTCGTCGACGATAGCAACGCTGAGCGCAGTATGTACACCGTTTACCTCTCAAGCAAGGAGGGCGTAACCACAGTTGAGGGAATGGCTGATGCCGACATCGTGCTGACCGTGCCTGGCGACTTCGTCAACGACGACATGCTGCATGGCTTCTCTGGCACAGATGTTAATGCTATGCTTGCCATCGCATACGGCGGCGACACCTACAATCAGGCTTCTACCAGCGCTTCTGACAGTCCTATAGCAGAGGGTGGCAATATCAAGGCGACTGTAAATTCAGGCAAGGGCAACTTCGACTTCACTATTTTCAGATCTAACAAGTTAGGCGGCAGCCTTAAGGGACACTACGAGGGCAATGTCACAAAACTTAATAAGTAAAGGAGACACAAGACAATGAAAAAGACAATATTATCAGCTATCATACTCGCTGCTACTGCTTTCGCATCCAACGCACAGGCGCAGCAGAAGGTCTTCCTCAACAAGGGCGATAAGACAGTGGAGACTGTGCAGCTCGGCGAAGACGACTATATCGCTTTTGGACGCCCAGAGGGAGTTCACGAACAGGGAGAAGTGGAGGTTGCATCCACCGACGTGGGCAAGAACTTTGTCTCGTACAAGATAGAGACTAAGTCGGCTGACAAGATGTACAACCACGTGTTGCTCAAGAAGTCGTTTGTCGAATTGTTTGCAATACAGACCAACGGCTCGTTCGACGAGAGCAACGAGCAGCTTTTGCTTGGTATTTTCCAGACTCTTGTTCGTGCAGGATATGGCGAGACATCAGTCGGCACACGCTCGTTCACAGTGAAGAATGGCGAGAAGGATGCCGTGGGCAACGTCAACTTCATACCAGGTGGACAGGACTATTATCTTGTCACAGTGGGCATCACTATCGAGGATGACACTCCTTACATGGACGACGACCTCAGCTATGTGAAACTGCGCACCAAGGAGCCAGCTTACAGCAGCGAGAGTCTTGACGTTACCTACAAGGGTCTCAACGAAAAGGGACAGGCTTGGTTCGACGTGCAGTCGGGTGCCAATGTCAACACTCTACACTTTGTGTTCGGCACATCAAGCTCTATTGACGAGTTTGTAAGCCGCTTTGGCTACGACTATCTCATGTTCTCACAGTCAAACGAGTTCACACGCGAGCAGTGGAACACGCTCACCGACGACGAGCATGTATGGAACATAGAGAATGAAACCGACTACTCGTTCTATGCTCTCGGCATCGACAACAACGGCGACTGGGTGAAGAAGGAAATCAAGAATCTGCACATCAAGCCAGCTGCAAGCAACGATTGTCCGGTAGTGGATGTCACCAACAAGCAGTGCATTGACGGCAAGTTGGCTATACAGTTTTCTGTAAACACTAAGTCGGGCTCTTTCAAGTCGGCTAAGGCTATCCTCATGAAGTCGGACGATTGGGACAATGCTCTCAACGAACTCATGGCGATAAAGGAGGGCAACGACTATAAGTACAGCCAGCCTTCTGACGCATGGGCAGACTACATCGCTTCTACGGACAAGGCATCAGATGTCAGCGAAGTCATAAAGGCTTTAGGCAACACCTTTACATATAAGAAGGACTTCACCGATGATGAGCGTGGATGGTATGTTTTCGCTCTTGCCGTAACCGACGAGAATGGCACCACCGTGACACGCGCCGCGTTCCACTCTCACCTCGGTGAGGAAGAGAACTGGAGCATCCTCTCTCGCACCTATCTCGTGAAGTCTAATGCAGCCGCAGCCGCTAAGCAAGTAGCAGCTAAGGGCATGGCTGCAATGAATGGTCGTGTAGCAGCTCCTGCTAAGCGTAAATAATTTTTTTTAATTTTCTACTGCAATCTGCAATTCTCGCCGATTTTATCCATCTAACCTATTGTGTTAGTGGAGGTTATGAGAATTGCAGATTGTTGTATCCAACTGCAACAACTGCAATCTTTTAAAAAGTTGTACAAAGCCCGGTTACAAGTCGTACAAAGCCCAAGTAGTAATCGTACAAAGCCCAAGTAGTAATCGTACAAAGCCCAAAAACTAATCGTCATAATATTGCAGTAGCACCTCCTACTGCAAGCCAATCTGCAATTCTGTAACATAATGTCCCTCAATAACTTACGGCGATATTTCCCGAAGAATTGCAGATTGCAGTAGAAAAACAAAAAACTATTCTTAGTAGAAGTACCCCTCCATAATTTAGTGGACCCTAATTAACGAAAAAATTAACGGCTTAATTAACGAAAAAATTAACGGCTTAATTAACGAAAAAATTAACGGCTTAATTAACGGATAATTAACCGGCATTAACGACTAATTCTTTTCTTTGTCGTTAATTGCCGTTAATTAATCGTTAATTAAGCCGTTAATTAATCGTTAATTAAGCCGTTAATTATTCGTTAATTATCCGTTAATTATCCGTTAATTATTCGTTAATTATCCGTTAATTATTTCGTGAATAAACGTTGGCTTTGTTTTAGTTGCCCTGTTCTGACATAAACTTAATTCTCACGAGTCTTATTTCGTTCTCCTCGTAGTCGTCGCCCAGTTCGTCGAGCGCTGCTTCGATGCTGTCGGTGTCCGACTCGCGGAAGTATTCGTAGATGTCGTCCACCTGGTCTTCGTCAAGCACATCCTCAAGGAAGTAGTCGATGTTGACCTTAGTGCCAGAGTAGACGATGGCATCAATCTCGTCGAGCAAGTCCTCGAAGTCGAGGTTGAGAGCCGAGGCGATGTCATCGAGAGGCATGCGTCGGTCGAGATAACCGATGATTTTCACCTTAGTCATAGAGTCCTTGGCGACGGTGCGCACAAACATTTCGTCGGGTCGCTCTATCTCGTTGTCCTCGCAGTAGCGCTTGATGAGAGCGCAGAACTCCTTGCCATAGCGACGAGCCTTGCCCACGCCTACACCCTGGATGTTGCGTAGCTCCTCCACCGACACGGGGTAGAGCGTAGCCATCTGTTCGAGCGAGATGTCCTGGAAGATGACATAGCCCGGCAATCCGAGCTTCTGTGCAGTCTTGCGACGCAAGTCTTGCAGCATCTTGTAGAGCATTGGGTCGAGTGCCGATGCTCCGTGGTCGTCGTCTGTATCGTCAGTCTGCTCGGTGAAGTCGGTGTCCTCGACGTATGTGAAGTCAACTGGGTTCTTGACAAAGCGTCGTCCGGCAGCAGTAACTCTCAGTAGTCCGTAGCTCTCGATGTCCTTGACGATATACCCCGAAATCATGCCCTGTCGTATCACGGGGTTCCATGTCTTGTTGGGCATGTCCTCACCCATGCCAAACTCTTCGAGTTGGTCGTGGTGGTGAGACACGATGTCGTCGGTGGCGCGTCCCTTGATGAAGTCGATGAGATAGTCTTGGCGGAAGCTCTCCTTGATGGCGAGTATGGAGCGCAGCACGATGATAAGTGCCTCCTTGCCCTCGCGTTTCACCTTCGGGTGGCGGCAGTTGTCGCAGTTGTTGCAGTTCTCATGAGGATATTCCTCGCCGAAGTAGTGCAACAGCACCTTGCGTCGGCACATGGCAGTCTCAGCGTATGCGGCAGTCTCCTGCAATAGCTGCTTGCCGATGTCTTGTTCAGCCACAGGTTTGCCCTCCATAAACTTCTCAAGTTTCTGCAAGTCCTTGTACGAATAGAATGCAATGCATATACCCTCGCCTCCGTCGCGTCCTGCACGTCCCGTCTCCTGATAGTAGCCTTCGAGACTCTTGGGAATGTCGTAGTGTATGACAAATCGCACATCAGGCTTGTCGATGCCCATTCCGAAGGCTATCGTAGCCACGATGACGTCGATGCGCTCCATGAGGAAGTCGTCTTGGGTCTGCGAGCGAGTAGCCGAGTCGAGTCCGGCATGATAAGGCGCCGCCTTGATGTCATTGGCTTTGAGCACAGCAGCCAGTTCCTCCACCTTCTTGCGCGATATACAGTAGACGATGCCACTCTTGCCCTGGTGCTGCTTGATGAACTTGATGATTTGCTTATCGATGTCCTTGGTCTTCTGTCGCACCTCATAATAGAGGTTGGCACGGTTGAACGAACTCTTAAACTCCGTAGCGTTCACGATGCCAAGGCTCTTCTTGATGTCCATGCGCACCTTGTCGGTGGCAGTGGCAGTCAGAGCTATGACTGGGGCATTGCCAATCTTCTGTATTGTGGGGCGTATGTTGCGATATTCGGGGCGGAAATCGTGTCCCCACTCCGATATACAGTGAGCCTCGTCGATGGCGTAGAAAGAAATCTTGAACGAACGGAAGAACTCCAAGTTGTCTTCCTTGTTGAGCGATTCGGGTGCCACATATAGCAGCTTGGTGCGCCCCTCGCTCACGTCCTTGCGCACTTGTGTTATCGCCGCCTTGTTGAGCGACGAGTTGAGGTAGTGGGCGACACCTGGTTCCTCGCTGAGTCCGTTGATGACGTCCACCTGATTCTTCATCAGTGCAATAAGAGGCGAGATTACTATCGCCGTGCCTTCCATTATCAACGACGGCAGCTGGTAGCACAGACTCTTGCCGCCACCTGTCGGCATGAGCACGAAGGTGTCGTTGCCCGCAAGCAGGTTGCGTATGATGGCCTCTTGCTCGCCCTTGAAGGAGTCGAAGCCGAAGTGGTGTTTCAGTTGTTCGTTGAGGTTAATTGTCCCAGTCATAGTAGTAAGATTTAAAAGCAGAAGCCCCACCCCGTGGGGCTTCTATTTTATTTTAGATGCGACTTTTCGAGTTGCTTCTCGGCATATTCGCGTGTCACAGTGAACTCGTCCACCTTCTTAGACGGCTGCTCGAACATGGCGTCCATGACGATAGACTCCACGATAGAGCGCAGTCCGCGTGCTCCGAGCTTGTATTCTACAGCCTTGTCGACAATGAAGTCGAGAGCCTCCTCGTCGAAGTTGAGTGCTATGCCATCCATCTCGAACAGCTTCTTATACTGCTTGACGATGGAGTTCTTAGGCTCAATGAGGATGCGACGCAGTGCGGCGCGGTCGAGTGGGTTGAGATATGTGAGCACGGGCAGACGTCCGATAATCTCGGGGATGAGACCAAACGACTTGAGGTCCTGTGGGAGGATATACTTCATGAGGTCGCCCTTGTCGATGTTGCGAGCGTGCTGCACCGAGTTGAATCCTACGGTGTGAGCGTTGAGACGCTGTGCAATCTTGCGCTCGATGCCGTCGAATGCACCGCCGCAGATGAAGAGGATGTTGCGTGTGTCTACGTGGATGTAGTCCTGATCGGGGTGCTTGCGTCCACCCTTTGGCGGCACATTGACCATAGTGCCCTCAAGGAGCTTGAGCAATCCCTGCTGCACACCCTCGCCGCTCACGTCGCGTGTGATGCTCGGGTTGTCAGCCTTGCGGGCTATTTTGTCAATCTCGTCGATGAAGACGATGCCACGCTCGGCAGCTGCCACATTGTAGTCGGCAACCTGAAGCAAGCGCGAGAGGATGCTCTCAACGTCTTCGCCCACATATCCAGCCTCAGTGAAGACTGTGGCGTCGACGATGGTGAATGGCACCTTCAGCAACTTGGCGATAGTGCGGGCGAGCAACGTCTTGCCCGTACCGGTAGAGCCCACCATGATGATGTTGCTCTTCTCAATCTCCACACCGCCGTCGTCATGAGGCTGCGAGAGACGCTTGTAGTGGTTGTATACGGCAACAGAGAGGTATTTCTTAGCCTCGTCTTGTCCGATGATGTATTCGTCGAGATATTCCTTAATGTCTGTCGGCTTTGGAACGTTGGCAAGCTCCACGTCAAAGTTGTCACCGCGCTTGCGCTTGGCACCATCAGGTCCGAGTCCTGCCTCTACAACAATCTGATAGGCCTGCTGTGCGCACTGGTCGCAGATGAATCCGTTGAGTCCGGTGATGAGGAAGTTGACATCCTTTTCTGCTCTTCCGCAGAAACTGCATACTTTCTTTGGCATATCTGTTTATCTTACTTCTTTCTGGTCATTACTTTGTCAATCATTCCGTATTCCTTGGCTTCGTCGGCGTTCATCCAGTAGTTGCGATCGGAGTCAGCCCATACCTTGTCGAACGGAGTGTGCGAGTGGTCGGCGATGATGGTGTAGAGTTCTTTCTTGAACTTCTGTATCTCGCGAGCCTCAATCTCGATGTCCGAAGCCTGACCCTGTACGCCGCCGAGTGGCTGGTGAATCATCACACGGCTGTGCTTAAGAGCATAGCGCTTGCCCTCCTGACCTGCCACGAGGAGCACGGCACCCATAGAAGCTGCCATGCCAGTACACATGGTAGACACGTCGCTGGTGATAAACTGCATTGTGTCGTAGATGGCGAGGCCCGCTGTCACGCTGCCGCCGGGAGAGTTGATGTATATAGAAATGTCTTTGCCCGAGTCAATAGAGTCGAGATAGAGCAACTGTGCGCAGATAGTGTTGGCTGTATAGTCGTTGATTTCTGTGCCGAGGAAGATGATGCGATCCATCATCAGTCGTGAGAATACATCCATCTGAGTGACATTGAGCTGGCGCTCCTCAAGGATGTAGGGGTTGAGATACTGGTTTTGTGCCTTCATCACGTCGTCGAGCACCATACCATTCATGCCCAAGTGACGGGTTGCATATTTTCTGAAGTCGTTCATATTATAATTATTAATCGTTTTTCTTTTTTATAAGATGATTATGCCGATGTGCCGGCTATTTTATACAAAGATACAAAAAATCTCTGTAATGATGTATATATGTATATAAAAAAATGGGTAAGCGCTTTACTTGTTGTTGTTAAAATGTGTATCTTTGCGGTCGGGATATTAATCCATGGAATAATTAACTTAATAATTAACTTTAAAAAACCGAGCTATTATGGGATTTTCAGAAGCTATCAAGAGTGTTTTCTCAAAGTATGCAACCTTCAGTGGCAGAGCAACTCGCCCTGAGTATTGGTATTTCGCATTGTTTAATATTATCATTTATATGGTGGCGATAGGATTGCCTACGATTGTGGGCGTGTTCTGCTATGGCGTTGACGAGGCTATAGGTGTAATGAGCGTTGGCACTATCATCTATTATATATATGCGTTGGCATCGTTCATTCCTAATCTTGCTGTGTCGGTGCGCCGTCTGCATGACACAGGACGTTCGGGCTGGAATCTGTTGTGGGCGCTGCTGCCGATAGTTGGTGCGATAGTGTTGCTCGTATTTATGATTAGTCCAAGCAATCCGGGTGAGAATGCTTATGGCGAGGAACAAGCTTAAAGATATATAAAAAAAGGACCGCTGTCTACGTT
>CAKPST010000033.1 GCA_934183355.1 uncultured Prevotella sp. | reverse complement strand
TAAAAGCCAACAACCAGAAAAAAGACCACAACGTCAACAATAATTATTGTTGACGTTGTTGTCTTTTCTTATCCGTAGATGATGTTTCCATTCTCATCGCGGTTCTCATCAATAAACGACTTATTGTATTGAGTCATACCACGGAGCGACATACCCATGTTAGAGAAACCACCATCATGGAAGAGAGTCTGCATAGTCACCTTCTTAGTCAGGTCAGAGAACATCACCACGCAGTAGTCGGCGCACTCGTCAGCGCTGGCGTTGCCAAGAGGCGACATGCGGTCGCTGAAGTCGTAGAGACCGTCGAAGCCCTTGATGCCGCTGCCCGCTGTGGTGAATGTAGGCGACTGCGAGATGGTGTTGATGCGCACGTGCTTCTCACGACCATAGATATAGCCGAAGCTGCGTGCTATCGACTCCAAGAGCGACTTAGCATCAGCCATGTCGTTGTAGCCGAAGAATGTGCGGTGAGATGCTACGTATGTGAGAGCGAGGACCGAGGCACACTCGTTGAGAGCGTCGAGCTTCTTGGCAGTCTGCAACATCTTGTGGAACGAGATGGCTGAGATGTCAAGAGTCTTGTCCAAGAATCCATAGTCAAGATCGTCGTAAGTGCGCTTCTTGCGCATGTTGACGCTCATGGCACAAGAGTGGAGCACGAAGTCGATCTTGCCGCCCAATGCCTCCTGAGCCTTTATGAACAAGTTATTCAAATCCTCTACCGATGTCGCATCAGCGGGGATAACAGTTGCGCCGGTCTTCTTAGCGAGCTCGTCGATAGTGCCCATACGACATGCCACTGCAGTGTTGGTCAACACAATCTGAGCACCTTCCTCAACGGCACGTTCTGCTACTTTCCACGCAATCGATGCGTCATTCAATGCGCCGAAGATGATACCGCGCTTTCCTTTCAGTAAATTAAAAGACATAAAATTTTTCTTTTGTTTTTATTAAATTGCGGTGCAAAGGTATAACTTTTTGCACATTCGGCAAGGATTATGTGCAAAAAATTGCTCTAAACATGTGAAATATTGTTCTATTTGAGGTTAATATTGCACAAACAAAAAGGAATGTGCAATCAATTTTGTACTTTTGCTTGCACTTAATATCAACTTCATTAACACTACAAAGTATATGGCTATACGACTTCTACTCATCCGACACGGCGAGACCGTGGACAACATCAACAAGATATTGCAGGGACAGACTGACGGCAAACTGACCGAAAATGGCATACTACAGGCTCGCCAACTGGCTGAGCAACTGAGCCACGAACAGATAGACGCATACGTGTCGAGCGACCTAAAGCGTGCCGTGGACACATGCATAGAGATTGCTCTGCCCCACTTCGACGGCAACCGAATGGCTGCCGACAATGCCATTATGCGCACACCATTGCTGCGTGAACGCGACTGGGGCAGCTTCACTGGGCTGTACATCCCCGACCTGAAGGACCGCAAATGGACCGACGACATTGAGACAACTGACGCTATGCGCCAGCGTGCCGAGCAATTCATCAGCCTCATGAGGAGCCTGTACGAGGGCAAGACGGTGGCTGCCGTGGGACACGGCATCATCAACAAGGTGGTGCAGTCGGTCTACTTCGACAAGCCTATGCAGGATATTCTGCCTATGAAGAATGCCGAGGTGCGCACGATTATACTATAAAAAAAATGGCGAGGATACTTCACAGCCCTCGCCTTCTTCCTACCTTT
The DNA here is from genome assembly GCA_934183355.1 of uncultured Prevotella sp. GTDB lineage: Bacteria > Bacteroidota > Bacteroidia > Bacteroidales > Bacteroidaceae > Prevotella. Next base: position 24,729 of record CAKPST010000033.1, on the reverse strand, counting down.
TAAGTGATGTTATATGGCAATTACCTATCTAAGATATTAATCTAAATCATTTGTTTTAAAAATTCTATAACCTTATATAACCTTGATATTAACCTATTATCCTGATATTAAACTATTGAATATTAGCCTTTTCTTAACGTCGTGTGCCAAACGAGCCACGCGACTGACCGCCTCCGTTGCCTCCGCTACGCGACGGCGAGCTGCTACGTGAGGGCGAACTGAACGAGCCACTGCGTGATGAAGAGCCGAACGAATTGCCTCCACCGCGGTTGGAGCCGAATGAATTGCCACCACGATTAGACCCAAACGAGCTTGACGATGAGTTCTGACGGGGTGCAGACGGGCTGAATGTCTGGCGCGGAGTGGTGCTCGATGCCGAGTTGCCACGGCTTGAACCGAACGAACCGCCACGACTTGTGCCGAACGACGAGCGTCCCGAATTGTCGTTTGACGGGCGATTCACCGTAGTGCGTGTGCTGCTCTGACGGCTACCGAACGACGAGCTTGGACGTGTCTGCAGACTGTTGTCGTTGTTGATACGGCTACCAAACGATGTTGTGCCATTCTGTATCTGTGGCTGACGAGAGCCAAACGACTGACGATTGCCGCGTCCATAGTCGCCACGGTCAAATCCGTCGCGCATTCCGACGTGCTTATGTCCATGACGCGGACCATAATGACGACCATTATACCATGAGCGTCCGTTATTCATGTGCCATGAGTGACCACCACAATAACTTACGAACACCGTAGGACGGTGGAAGTAGAAGTAGTCGCGATGAGGATAGCGAGCATATATGCCGAAGCGCCAATAGCCACCGCTGAAGTAAAGCGGGCGATAGAAATAGGCTGCTTCGCAGAAGGCACGATACTGCCAGTCGAGCAGCACATAGCTCATGTCGAGATTGCGATAGCGCCAGTACGAACCATATAGTTCGTCAACACTGTTGACACTCATCAGATAGTCAAGATTTATCTCGTATGCAGCTTCATATTGGTCGTTGGTGAGATTTAACTCATACGCCATCTTGTCCGTGAGGAACAGAGCCTGCTCACGAGCCTGCTCGTAGCTCATAGCCCTTGCTGAGAAAGTGAGCGTCAGCAGCAAAGCCATTATTGATATAAACCGTTTCATAATATTCTGTTTTAAAGGTTTCACTTATTGTCTCTTTCTTTACACTTGCAAAATTACGCACAAAGCACAAGATGACAAAAGGAAAATCCCTAAACACTTGGAGGAAAATCCCTAAACTGCCCATACTTCATGCCTTAATAAAGGGAAACGAGGACTTAAAGTAATATAAATAGGACAAAAAAGATATTGATGATTGGGCGCAATTCAAATATTTGCTGTACATTTGCATCGTATGAATACAACTTACTTGAACACCGATTTAAGCGACAAGCGCATAGCTGTCCTGCTCTCAGGCGGAGTGGACAGCTCGGTAGTCGTGTACGAACTGGCGCAGCGCGGATTGCATCCCGACTGCTTCTATATAAAGATAGGTCCTGAGGAGAAGGAGGAATGGGACTGCACAAGCGAGGAAGACCTGGAGATGGCTACTGCCGTGGCACGCAGATTTGGATGCAAGCTGGAGGTGGTAGACTGCCACCGAGAGTACTGGGACCAGGTGACACGCTACACTATGGACAAGGTGCGTGCCGGATTTACGCCCAATCCTGACGTGATGTGCAATAGATTGATTAAGTTCGGAGCCTTCCACGAGAAGCGCGGACACGAGTACGACCTCATCGCTACGGGTCATTATGCACAGACCGAGACCGACGACGAGGGCCGCAAATGGCTGACAACAAGCCCCGACCCCGTAAAGGATCAGACCGACTTCCTCGCACAGATAGAGACGTGGCAACTGCGCAAGGCGCTATTTCCTATTGGTCACTATGCCAAGAACGAGGTGAGAGAGATTGCCCAGCGCGAACATCTCATCAATGCCAAGCGCAAAGACTCGCAAGGAATATGCTTCCTCGGACAAATCAATTACAACGAATATGTGCGCCGCTACTTGGGCGAATGTCCCGGTGACGTGATTGAGATGGAGACGGGCAAGCGCATTGGCGAGCACCGTGGATTGTGGTTTCACACCATCGGACAACGCAAGGGACTGGGATTTGGCGGTGGTCCGTGGTTTGTCATCAAGAAGGATGTGGAGCACAACATCCTGTACGTAAGCCACGGCTACGACCCACAGACAGCCTACAAGAAGGATTTCCCCATACACGACTTCCACTTCTTGACATGCGAAGTGCCTATGGAGCGTGTGACATTCAAGATACGCCACACTCCCGAATATCATCCCGCTACCGTAGAACGTCTTGACGACGGGCGACTGATGATTCACTCCGACGAGGCAATACATGGTGTGGCACCGGGACAATTCTGCGTAATCTACGACGAGCTGCATCACAGATGCTACGGATCGGGCGAGATAACTGTATGACATTTGAACAAACCATTATACAACCGACAATTATGAACAACAGCGACAGCATAGTCATCATCCCTACTTACAACGAGAAGGAGAACATCGAGAAGATAATTCGTGCGGTGTTCGGCCTTGAGAAGAAATTCAATATCCTTGTAATCGACGACGGAAGTCCTGACGGCACTGCCAAGATTGTACACCGACTGATAGACACTGAGTTTAACGACCGACTCTTCATCATAGAGCGCTCGGGCAAACTCGGACTCGGCACGGCATACATCACCGGATTTAAGTGGGCTTTGCAGCATCACTACGACTATATATTCGAGATGGATGCCGACTTCTCACACGACCCTAACGACTTGCCACGACTCTACTCGGCATGCCACGACGATGGCTACGACGTGGCTATTGGCTCGCGCTATGTGAGTGGAGTGAATGTAGTGAACTGGCCTATCGGACGTGTACTCATGAGCTATTTCGCCTCTAAGTATGTGCGCTTTGTCACCGGATTCAAGGTGCACGACACCACTGCTGGATTCAAGTGCTATCGCCGCTGTGTGCTCGACTCTATACCTCTCGACCAAGTTAGATTCAAGGGCTATGCCTTCCAGATTGAGATGAAGTTCACAGCCTACAAGATGGGATATAAGATTAAGGAAGTGCCTGTGATATTCGTCAACCGCCGCGAGGGCGTGAGCAAGATGAATGGCGGCATCTTTGGCGAAGCATTCTTCGGAGTTATGCGCTTGCGCTGGGACGGATGGTTCAGAAAATATCCGGTGGCTAAGCACTGAAATTAAGGAAAATGAATATTCAGGAAATCAGCAATATATACACAGCCTTGCCACAGTGCGGGGCTTTTATTAATACTATTAGCGACAAGTCGGTGAGACATGTATTCCTTAAGGGAATGCTTGCCTCATCGGCTTCTGTGTTTTTCGCAGCGGTGGCTAATAGGAAGGAATGGCTAAGACCCAAGGGAGAGGAACGCAAATCGAAGGGTGAAGACACCAAAGTGCTCACGGCTGTCTTTGTGCTTCAGGACAACGACGAGGCGGGCTACTTCTATCACGACCTGACTCAGATTCTCTCTACCGACAATGTTCTGTTCTTTCCCTCGTCCTATCGGCGTGCTGTCAAGTATGGACAGCGCGATGCTGCCAACGAGATATTGCGCACGGAGACTCTGAGTAGGCTTGCAGCTACTGCCGATGGCAAAGGCAACGATGCTAACAAGTTTCTGTATGTGGTGACTTGCCCCGAGGCGCTGAGCGAACTGGTGGTGTCAAAGCGCCGACTGGACGAGCGCACCATCAATGTTGAGGTGGGCGACATCATCGAACTTGCCGACTTCGGTCGCAAACTGCGCGGATTCGGATTCAAGGAGGTTGACTATGTCTACGAACCGGGGCAGTTTGCCATGCGTGGTAGCATCGTCGATGTCTATTCTTATTCGTCCGAACTGCCGTTTCGCATCGACTTTTTCGGCGATGAGGTGGACACTATACGCACATTCGAGGTGGCCGACCAGTTGTCTAAAGACCCCAAACAGAGCATACAGATAGTTCCAGAACTGGCACAACTCACCGAGGAGAAGCATCCATTCACGTCGATATTGCCCGAGGATGCCCTGCTTGTGGTAAAAGACCGCCTATATCTATGCACAACCATTGAGCAGATTTATGGCGACGGATTCTCACAGCAAGCCCTGACCGAGCGTCTGGAGGGTGCCACTGAGGTGGAACAGGAGCAGATAATACGCGACATGCGCAAGGAAAACAACCTTGTTTCGCCCATTAAGTTTCGCGAGGAGATATGTCGATTCCGCTTAGTGGAGTTTGGCACACAGTCATCGGGCACTCCTCAGTCTACCATCGCGTTCAACATTTCGGCTCAACCGCTGTTTCACAAGAACTTCGAATTGCTCACTCAGACACTTGAGGACTATCTGCTCAAGGGCTACAAGCTGTACATTCTCGCCGACTCGGAGAAACAAACACGCCGACTGAAGGAGATATTCGAGAGCGACGAACTGCGCAATATGCGCAACATGCGACATGCCAAGTCTGCCAATTCGGAGGCTCTGTCGGTGGCTGACGACATCGTCTTCACCCCTGTCGACCACACTCTGCACGAGGGATTTGCCGACAACGACTTGCGTTTGTGCTTCTTCACCGACCATCAGATATTCGACCGATTCCACAAATACAATCTGAAGTCGGACGCTGCACGCACCGGCAAGATGGCTCTTACGATGAAGGAGTTGCAGGAGATGGAGCCGGGCGACTTCATTGTGCATGTCGACTTCGGCATAGGCAAGTTTGGCGGACTGGTGCGTGTGCCTGTTGGTGACAGCTATCAAGAGGCTATACGCATCTACTATCAGCGGGGCGACATCGTCGATGTGTCCATTCATTCGCTCTACAAGATATCCAAATACCGTCGTTCGGACACGGGCGAACCGCCACGTCTGAGCACTCTCGGCACTGGAGCATGGGAGAAGATGAAGGAGCGCACCAAGAAACGCATCAAGGATATAGCACGCGACCTCATCAAACTCTACTCAAAGCGACGCCACGAGAAGGGTTTTGCCTTCTCTGCCGACTCGTATATGCAGCACGAATTGGAGGCTTCGTTCCTATATGAGGACACGCCCGACCAGTCGAAAGCTACGCAAGATGTTAAGGCTGACATGGAACGCGCACGTCCAATGGACCGACTTGTGTGTGGCGATGTGGGCTTTGGCAAGACCGAAGTGGCTATACGCGCTGCTTTCAAGGCGGCTGTCGACGGCAAGCAGGCAGCGGTGTTGGTGCCTACTACGGTGCTGGCGTTCCAACACTACAAGACATTCTGCGACCGACTTAAGGACATGCCCGTAAGAGTGGACTATCTATCAAGGGCTCGTTCGGCAAAGCAGACACGCGAGGTGCTCGGCGACCTGAAGGATGGACGCATCGACATTCTTATCGGTACGCACAAACTGATAGGCAAGTCGGTGGAATGGCACGACCTCGGACTGCTCATCATCGACGAGGAACAGAAATTTGGAGTGGCTACAAAAGAGAAACTGCGCAAGCTGAAAACTAATGTCGACACGCTCACAATGTCGGCTACACCTATACCACGCACGCTGCAATTCTCGCTGATGGGAGCACGCGACATGAGCATCATACGCACTCCCCCACCCAATCGCTATCCCGTACAGACCGAGCTTGGAGTGTATGGACATGAGATAATAGCCGATGCCATCAACTTCGAGATGTCGCGCAATGGTCAGGTGTACTTTGTCAACGACCGCATTTCCAACTTGCCTGAGATAGCGGCGCTCATACACAAATATGTACCCGACGCTCGTGTGGCTATAGGACATGGACAAATGAATCCTGAGGAGCTTGAGAAGATACTCATCGGATTCATGAACTACGACTACGATGTGCTGCTATCTACATCTATCGTAGAGAATGGCATCGACATATCCAATGCTAATACCATCATCATCAACGATGCTCACCGCTTCGGTTTGTCCGATCTTCATCAGATGCGAGGTCGTGTGGGACGCTCCAATCGCAAGGCGTTCTGCTATCTGCTGGCTCTGCCTAAGTCGGTGCTCACACCCGAAGCACGACGCCGACTGGAGGCTTTGGAGAACTTCTCTGAGCTTGGCAGCGGATTCAACCTTGCCATGCAAGACCTTGATATTCGTGGTGCTGGCAATCTGCTCGGTGCTGAACAGAGTGGATTTATGGAAGACTTGGGATATGAAACCTATCAGAAGATACTCAATCAGGCTGTCACCGAACTCAAGAACGACGAGTTCCAGGACATGTATGCTGAGGAGATAGCCCAGGGTAGAGAGATTTCGGGCGATGAATTTGTGGAAGACTGCGCTGTGGAGAGCGACTTGGAGATGTATTTCCCCGAGACTTATGTTCCAGGGTCTGCCGAACGTATGCTGCTCTATCGCGAACTCGACAACATCGAGGACGACGATAAGCTCGAAGCTTATCGACAACGACTCATCGACCGCTTCGGCAAGATACCACGCGAGGGCGAAGAACTGCTCCAGGTGGTGGTGCTTAGACGCATTGGCAAACGAATGGGTTGTGAGAAAATCATTCTGAAACAAGGCAGAATGCAAATGCAATTTGTGTCTAATCCCGACTCTGCCTACTACAAGAGTCAGGCTTTCGGACGCGCCCTCAACTACATCGCCGCCCACACCCGACGCTGCAACCTCAAGGAGGTGAAGGGCAAGCGTTCGATGGTGGTCAGCGGAATTCCAACTGTTAGGGATGCTGTAGAGGTGCTGAAGGAAATGTCTAAATAAAAAGAGCGAAACAATACAAGTATTGATTATATACTGTATTGTTTTCGCTTTATTTGTCTATAGCTTCCAATAGGTTGTCCCACTGGTCGCAAAGTTCGGTCATACGCTGCAACACAATATTGGCGCCATTGTCGGCAAGAGCTGAGTCGGGCAGCGGTCCGCTGTTGATGCCGATAGTGAAACAGTTGGCTGCCGAACCGGCACGCACTCCAAGCGGAGCATTCTCCACCACGATGCCTTGCCATGGCTGATTGTCGCCAGTCTTGCGTAGTCCCATAAGGTAGGGGTCGGGATTGGGTTTGCCACGCTCCACGTCGTATGCAGTGACAATGTGGTCCTCGGTAAGAAATCCGTCGAAGTCGGTAAGTAGGCGCTGAATGAGTGGACGCTGTCCGCTTCCAGTCACTACACCGATAGTCATTCCTGCCGCCTTTATCTTCTGCATGATGTCAATAACGCCTGGGAATATCTCGGCTGTAGGCATACGATGGAATATCTCTGTCTTCACGTCGTACATGCGCTGAGCCTCATCAGCAGAGATGTCCTTGCCCTGCTGCTCAAGAACATAGTGGCGAATGGTGTCTACGCCACGCGCTCCCTCTGTTGCATAAGAGTCGTCGGCTGTGAAATGGATGCCAAACTGGCTCATCGCCTCCTGCCATGCCACAGCATGATTGGGCATTGAGTTGTAGAGCACACCATCCATGTCGAAAAGCACGCAACGTGGAGAAAACTTGTCGAAGCCGTGCTGTTGCTTGTAGGCTAAAATCGAATTTTTAATCATATTTGTATAAAGAGGGGAGTTAAAAAAACGGACTGCAATAGAAAGAGCAGTCCGTTTTTCATTATATAAGATTTATTCTAATTACTTCTCGTCGGCAAGACGCTTCTGAATTGCCTCGCTCTCAGCCTCATAACCAGGCTTGTTGAGCAGAGCAAACATATTCTTCTTGTAAGCCTCAACACCCGGCTGGTTGAATGGGTTGACACCGAGGATGTTGCCGCTGATGCCACAAGCTATCTCGAAGAAGTAGATAATCTGACCGAGATAGTACTCGTTAAGCTGAGGTACAGAAACACGGATATTAGGTACACCACCGTCAACATGAGCCAGACGTGTGCCAAGCTCAGCCATCTTGTTCACCTCGTCAACACGCTTGCCCTCAAGGAAGTTGAGACCATCGAGGTTCTCGTCGTCGTGTGGGAAGAGCACCTTCTTCTCAGGATTCTCAATGCTGATGACTGTCTCGAAGATAGTGCGCTCGCCTTCCTGAATCCACTGACCCATAGAGTGGAGGTCGGTTGTGAAGTCGCAAGATGCTGGGAAGATACCCTTGCCATCCTTGCCCTCAGACTCACCGTAGAGCTGCTTCCACCATTCGCTCATGAAGTGGAGCTTAGGCTGATAGTTAACGAGAATCTCAATCTTCTTGCCTGCCTCTGCATAGAGGGCGTTGCGAAGAGCTGCATAGATAGCTGCAGGATTCTCCTCGAACGGAACGTCCTTGCCAGTAGCCTTCTCCATGTCGGCAGCACCGCCTACGAGAGCAGCGATGTCGAAACCAGCAACAGCGATAGGCAGCAAGCCAACCGGAGTCAATACAGAGAAACGACCACCTACATTGTCAGGAATTACGAATGTCTTGTAGCCTTCCTTGGTAGCGGCAGCACGAGCTGCACCCTTGTGAGCGTCGGTGATAGCTACGATAACATCCTTAGCCTCTTCCTTACCGCGCTGATCCTCGCACTGCTTCTTGAGAAGACGGAAAGCGAGAGCAGTCTCGGTTGTAGTGCCCGACTTAGAGATGTTGATTACACCGAACTTCTTATCCTGCAAGTATGTTGTAAGTTCTGCGAGATAGTCCTCACCGATATTGTTACCAGCGAACACTACTGTCGGGTTCTTCTTATCCTGTACGAGCCAAGCAAATGAGTTGCCAAGAGCCTCAATCACAGCACGAGCACCGAGATAGCTACCGCCGATACCTGCTACAACCACAACCTCGCACTTCTCGCGCAGAGTGTTAGCAACGCTCTGGAGTTCGGCAATGAACTCAGGAGTGATAGAAGACGGCAAGTGGAGCCATCCGAGAAAATCGTTACCTGGGCATGTGCCGTTCTCAAGAGCCTCCTGAGCGGCCTTTACCTGGGGTTCATAAGCTTTGACTGCACCCTCTGAGAGGAACTGGGCAGCCTTTGTAATGTCTAAGCTGATACTTTTCATTTTTATTGTTTTTATTAATGGTTATTGCTTGAGTTTTTAGTATATTTTAAAGGTTTTTGAGCCACTCCTCACCCTTCTTTGTGTAGGTCCAAGCAAGGATACTTCCGACTATCACAAATACTAATGCGAATATCAAAGTAAGTGCTTCCATAATGTTACAAGTTTTTCAGCCACTCCTCACCCTTCTTGGTATAGGTCCAAGCAAGGATACTACCGACTATTATAAGTCCTATAGTAAATAATAAAGTTAATGCATTCATAATCTTAATACTTTAAAATTCGATTTGCCAAGAAAGCAGATGCATAAGTAAACGCAATGCCAGTGACAAATGTCATTATACTTTCAATCTTATAATCATTAGAAAGCAATGACGACATTCCACCGAGCACTAAAGCTGCAAAAGTTAATTTTGACAAGTCATAGAAATAACCTGCAAGCTTTTCTTTACGTACTTTTATCTTGTCCTTTTCGTCTCTCTGTCCCATAGCCCATACATTTATTATCTGAACGAGTCGGTGAGCAATTTTATTTCTATTTGCGGACTTATGCGCTCATACAGTATATTATATACGGCATCGAGAATGGGCATATTTACATGGTGATGTCGGTTTTTCTCCTTCATACACTTGGTTCCAAAGAAACCTTCGGCAATCATCTCCATTTCTATCTGTGCGCTCTTCACGCTGTAGCCCTTGCCTATCATGGTGCCAAAGGTGCGGTTGCGCGAGAACTTGGAGTAGCCGGTAACAAGTAGGTCGCCGAGATACACAGAATCATATACGCTGCGTTCTATAGGATTGATGGCTGTAAGGAATCGCGACATCTCCTGCACTGCATTTGATATGAGCACAGCCTGGAAGTTGTCGCCATATTTCAGTCCGCTGCAAATGCCTGATGCTATTGCATATACGTTCTTGAGCACCGATGAGTATTCGATGCCAATTACATCGGACGATGTCTTTGTCTTGATAAACTCCGAGTCGAGCACTTCGCAGAACGCCTGTGCCTTCTCTTGGTCGGAGCATCCCACGGTGAGATATGACAGTCGTTCGAGCGCCACCTCCTCTGCATGCGACGGACCGCCTATGCACGCAAGGTTCTCCTCTGGCACGTCATACACCTCGTGGAAGTATTCTGAGCATGCTATGTTATCGTCGGGCATAAGTCCCTTGATAGCCGTGATGATGAACTTATCGCGCAAGCGGGTGCGTAGTTTCTTGAGATGGTTCTTCAGATAGGGCGACGGCACAACGAAGACAAGCGTGTCATAAGCCTCAACGATGCGGTTGATGTCGCTCGAGAAGAATATCTCGTCGGTGTTGAAGTGTACACTCGTGAGATAATTCGGGTTGTGGCTGATGCGCTTGAACTCCTCTATGCTGTCGTCGCGACGCATATACCACCCTATGTGATGGGTGTGACCTATCACAATCTTGGCGATAGCTGTAGCCCAACTGCCACCTCCAATGATTGCTATTTTCCCGATATTATACATTTGTCTTATTGTCTTTCAAATTTAAGACTAAAGAGGATGTGCCGAACCGACGGCACTTCCTCTTTTTATTTCTGCTTATTATTCAGCGCTTTCTGCTGCTGGAGCGCATGCAGCGGCACTGTCTATCCACTTCTGGATGTCGTCTACCGACGGCTTGTCATAGCCGAGTTTGTACTTCTTGTTGATTTCGCCTATCTTCTGCTGCAATCCCTGAGCCTTCTGGTCGCGGATGTCCGAGATGAGGTTGAAGCCTGCCTTGCGGAGCACATAAGCCCAGTTTTCTGACACGCCAATCTCTGCCCACTCCTTGATTGTGCTCTGTGGCATCTTCTTCTCAGGCTTCATCTGTGGGAAGAAGAGCACTTCCTGGATGTATGTCTTGCCTGTCATGAGCATCACAAGACGGTCGATACCGATGCCGATACCTGATGTTGGAGGCATACCATACTGCAATGCGCGGAGGAAGTCCTGGTCGATGATCATAGCCTCGTCGTCGCCCTTGTCGGCAAGCTTCATCTGGTCGACAAAGCGCTCCTCCTGGTCAATCGGGTCGTTGAGCTCTGAGTAGGCGTTGGCAAGTTCCTTGCCGTTCACCATAAGCTCAAAACGCTCTGTCAGTCCTGGCTTTGAACGGTGCATCTTGGTCAGAGGCGACATCTCTACTGGGTAGTCGGTGATGAATGTAGGCTGAATGAATGTACCCTCGCAGAACTCGCCGAAGAGTTCGTCGATGAGTTTGCCCTTGCCCATAGTGTCGTCTACGTCCATTCCCTTCTCAAGGCAGAATGCGCGAATCTCCTCTTCGGTCTTGCCGTTGCAGTCGAATCCTGTCTTCTCCTTGATAGCATCGAGGATAGGCAGACGGCGATAAGGAGCCTTGAAGCTCACGATGTTGCCGTCAATCTCACGCTCTGGCTTGCCGTTTACGGCGATACAGATGGCCTCAAGCAGCTTCTCGGTGAACGACATCATCCAGTTGTAGTCCTTATACTGCACATAAAGCTCCATGCAGGTGAACTCTGGGTTGTGGTTGCGGTCCATACCCTCGTTGCGGAAGTTCTTGCCGATTTCGTATACACCCTCAAAACCACCTACGATAAGACGCTTCAGATAAAGCTCTGTAGCGATACGCATGTACATGTCCTGGTCGAGAGCGTTGAAGTGGGTGATGAATGGACGGGCTGAAGCACCACCGGCAATCGACTGCAATGTCGGGGTTTCTACCTCGGTGTAGCCTGCCTCGTCGAGCACGCGGCGCAGTGTGCGCACTACAGTGGCACGCTGTAGGAATGTGTCCTTCACTCCGTCGTTAACAACGAGGTCTACATAACGCTGGCGGAAGCGCAACTCTGGGTCGTCAAACTTGTCATAAGCCACGCCGTCCTTATACTTCACGATAGGCAGCGGCTTCAAGCTCTTAGAGAGCAATGTCAAGCTCTGTGCATGTACAGAGATTTCGCCGGTCTGTGTACGGAACACAAAACCCTTGATTCCGATGAAGTCGCCGATGTCCATCAAACGCTTGAACACAGTGGTGTAGAGAGTTTTGTCCTCGTCTGGGCAGATGTCGTCGCGTGTGACATACACCTGGATGCGGCCCTTTGAGTCCTGAAGCTCTACGAAGCTCGCCTTGCCCATCACACGACGACCCATCATACGACCAGCGATGATGACCTCGCGTTTCTCGTCCTCGTCCTTAAACTCCTTCTTGATGTCCTCTGAGAAGGCGTTGGTTGGGAACTCGGCTGCTGGATATGGGTCGATTCCCAAGTTGCGCAGCTCCTGAAGGCTCTGTCTTCTTACAATCTCTTGTTCACTAAGTTCTAAAACGTTCATATTTGTATCTGTTTCTTTTTTATTAATTTTCAAATGTTGAATACACGTGCAAATTTACTAAATTATTCTGAAAGGGTGCTCGTTTTTTAGATTTTATATATCTATTTTGTGTCACACGTTGTGTGCCGACGCCATTCTCATAGCCTCAGCCCTTGCTGGCTTGCCCGTTTCGGTTGTCGGTATTTGGCTTACTGTGATGTAGTGGTGGGGCTGTTCGTATTTAGTCAGTCGTTGGGCGCACACTGCCTGTATGCTCTTCAGATTGTCTGTCTGCACGAGCATCACTACTGTCTCGCCAAATTTCTTGTCTGTGCGCTTTGTTATCATAAATGGCACGCTGACAAATGGTTGCAACTTGGCCTCAATTTCCTCTATTTGCAGCTTCACTCCGCCCGAACATATCACATTGTCGCGTCGTCCACGTATGCGAAATAGTCTGCCGTCTGTGCCTATCTCGGCTATGTCGTTGGTGACGAGTGTCTGTGCGCACACCTTCGGGGCATCGATAACAAGGCTTCCTTCGTCGCTCAACGACACTCTCACGCTGTCGAATGGCTCATACCATTCGCTTGCAGCCTCGCCACTTAGCCGTCTTAGGGCTATGTGCGAGAGTGTCTCTGTCATGCCGTATGTGCTCCACACGGCATTGGGAAACGAGCGCAATTCGGCTGCCATCTCACGGCTTATGGCTCCACCGCCGATGATGAGATGCTTTATCTGGCGCAACATCTGGCGCTCTTCGTACACCTGCAAACTGTTGTACACCTGCATTGGCACCATTGCTGCAAACACGGGAGGCTCACTCAGTCCGCGCAGAGGATGTCCGCTTGGTTCAACGGCTATGAGACGCAGTCCGCACACCAGCGAGCGCACCACCACCATCTTGCCTGCTATATAGTCCAGCGGCATGCAGAGCAATGCCGTGTCGCCCTCTTTCAGTCCAAGAAAACTGCATGTGATGCGGGCAGATGCCTCCATGCGGCATTTTTCCACCATCATTGGCTTGGGTTTTCCCGTAGAGCCACTTGTATGAACAAGCAGCGTTGGCGATGCCGACTGCCAGTCGGCTACAAATTCATCGAGTGTCATTGCTTGCTGAGCCTATTGGTCGGGGTTCTCGCGGAATCCTTGATACTTCTCTTCCAAGCCCGACATCACCGCCTTGTAGCTCTCTTCCTCCAGATACTTGATATTGTCTGCTCCCTTACCTATTGGCTTGATGGGCTTGTGTATGGTGAGTCGCAGTGGATGCCATGTAGCCCAACGCATGTCGCGCTGGCGTGGCATGATGTCAAACGAGCCGTTGATGGTCAGCGGCACCACTGGCAGTTCGATGTCGTCGGCGAGCATGAAGGCTCCACGCTTGAACACTCCCATGTGTCCATTGAACGTGCGTGCTCCCTCGGGGAACACTACGAGCGACATTCCGCCCTGCAATGTCTTGCGTGCGCGGTCGTATGTCTCGCGTATCTTGCTTGGTCCGCGCTTGTCAACAAATATATGATGGGCTGCTTCGCAAGCCTTGCCCACGAATGGCATTTGGCGCAACTGTCGCTTCATCATCCACTTGAAGTTGCGACAGAGAAAGCCGTAAATCAGAAATATGTCGAACGAGCCTTGATGATTGGCTACGAACACATACGACTGTCCCTCTTCCAGATTCTCTCTGCCCTCTACCTTCACTGGCAATAGTAGCACACGTATGATGAAAACTGCCCACCACTTGCCTGGATAGTAGCCCCAGAAGTGGCCGTTGCCGAGTGCGCAACCTATGATGACCATCAGACATGTCAACACAGTGTAGATTGCTATCAAGGGGAGAGCAATAAAAAGTTGGTAAATACGATATAAATACTTCATTGATTATCAAGTTTTTAAATATTAACGATGCGGATTCTATCTGTTGCTTTGTGCCTTTGTCTTCAATGTAATTATCACCACTTCGGGGTCCATATTGAATCTGAATGGGATGAATCCACCGAGTCCTGTCGACACAAATAGTTTGCGGTTGCCTTCGGCATATAGTCCGTCGTCTTCCTTGCCCAGAAGGGATGTAATGCGTAGTCCAAACAGACTCATCTGTCCACCATGTGTATGTCCGCAGAGTGTCAGCTGTGCATGCGACTTGGGCAGTATCGAGCGACGCCATGCCGAGGGGTCGTGCTGTAGCATCACCACAAACGAACGCTTGTCCACACCTCTCAATGTCTTGGCTATGTCTGCTTTCTTGGGGAATGGCGGCAGTCCGTCGTTCTCCTCGCCTGCCACTACTATCGAGTCTTCGCCACGTCTCAGCACACGGTTTTCGTTGAGCAATAGCGTCCAACCAATGGATGTCTCAAACTCGCGTGTCTTCTTTTCGTTCGCACGCTTCTGCTCTTCTGGCAGATTGAGTACATACTGCGAGTAGTCGTGATTGCCTAATACGGAGTATATGCCGTCCTTGGCTTTCAGTCGTTTTAGTACGGTGGCATGTCGTGGCAGTTCGTCGGGGCGCATATTCTGCACGTCGCCCGTGAACACTATCAGGTCGGGATGCGCCGAGTTGATCTCGGCTACGGCACGTCCCAACAGTTCGGTGCGCATCGATCCGAGATGTGCATCCGTAAATTGTGCTATGCGATAGCCGTCAAATGCTGCTGGCAGGTCGTCAAACTCAAGCGTCACCTCTCTGACACGCAGATGGTCGGTGCCGGTCATCGAACCCATAAACAGCACATACAACTCGCCCAGCACAAGCAGCAGTCCGATGTAGTTGCCCCAGTTGCGGCTCAACTTAAAGACATGTCGCACAAGTCGTCCTGTGAGCGACGCCATCACAAACAGCACCTTAGGCACCACTATCAGTCCTATCATGAACAGATAGATGTTGAAGAGTGTGAGGTTGGCAGGCGCAAAGTCGTCTATCATCGAGTAGACCAGCGTCACTGCTATCATTGCCGCCCCTGGCAACCACCACAGCATGTGTTGCCACGCTGTCAGGTCGAAGCGGTGGCGCAGATAGCGACGATATACATACACGTCGGGCAGTATCGTCGCAAGTATTATTAGTATGAATATACGAGCTATCATTGTTTATTGTAGTCTTGAGATAAGAAATCGGCGCATCAGTTCCAGTGGTATGTGCCGACGGCGTGCATAGTCGCCCAACTGCTCCTCGTCTATCTTTCCGATGTCAAAATAGCGTGCCTTGGGATGAGCAAACATCAGTCCCGACACCGAGGCATGTGGCTTCATGGCTCCACTCTCGGTCAGTCGGATGCCTATCTGCTTCATGTCGAGCAGTTGGTCGAGCATAAAGTTGACACTCGTGTCGGGCATTGACGGATAGCCCACGGCTGGGCGTATGCCTTGGAAGTCCTCGCGCAGAAGTTGTTCCATGGACAGTTGCTCGTCAGGGGCATATCCCCAATACTCGCGTCTTACACGCAGATGGGTCAGTTCGGCTGTAGCCTCAGCCAGTCGGTCGGCGAGTGTCTGCGATAGCATGCGCTTGTAGTCGTCGGCAATGTAGTCGTGCTCCATTGCCGTGTCCACTGTTGTGGCGAATGCTCCCACCTTGTCCTCGATGCCACTTGCTTGTGGTCGCACAAAGTCGGCAAGACACAAGTTTGGTTCGCCCTCCTGTGTAGGGTGCTGCTGGCGCAACATTGGCATGCGCATGCCGCCCACTATGATGTCGTCGCCGTCGCTATTGGCTGTGTATATGCCGAAGACGGCATGCGTCTGATAGCGCTGCTCAAACTCGTCGAGCATACGTTCGGCTTCTTCTCGCATGCGGTCTTTCTCTATTTGTGGCTTTCCGGCGAGTCCCCAGGCATGAAAGAAGTATATCCAGTTGATGTAAGGACGCAGTTCAGCCACCCTATAGTCCAGTCGCTGTGTCATCAGATTCTGAATTGCAGCGCCTCGCCACGGCTTGCCTCGTCAAAGGCTCCGTTATTATATATAATGTGTCCGTTGCATATTGTAGTGCGCACCTGCCACTGGAAGGTGTGTCCCTCCATTGGGCTCCAGCCGCATTTGCTCTGCACGCAGTCCTTGGTGACTGTCCATGGGGCATTGGGCTTCACTATAGCTACGTCTGCCTTGTATCCCTCACGCAGGTATCCACGGCGCGACACCTCAAACAGTTGTGCCGGATTGTGTGCCATCAGCTCCACAAGTCGCTCTATAGTGAGCACTCCCTCGTCTACAAGCTCCAGCATTGCCACGAGCGAGAACTGCAACATCGGCATGCCCGATGCGGCACGTGCGCATCCGCCCTCCTTGTCGCTTAGCAGATGTGGTGCATGGTCGGTGCCTATGGTGGCTATCTTGCCGTCGCTGAGTGCTCGGCGCAGTGCGTCGCGGTCGTTGCGTGTCTTGATGGCTGGGTTGCACTTGATGCGTGTGCCGAGTGTCTTATAGTCGGCATCGCTGAACATTAGGTGGGCTATGACTGCCTCGGCTGTGATGCGTGGATTGTTGCCAAACAGCTGTAGCTCGCGTTCTGTCGTCATGTGTGCCACATGCAGACGTGCGCCTGTCTCCTCGGCGAGCTTCACAGCGAGCTGTGTCGACTCCCAGCAAGCCTCCTCCGAGCGTATCTCGGGATGATGTTCCACCGCTGGGTCGTCGCCATACTTCTGCTTGGCTTCCTCCATGTTGCGGTTGATGATGTCGGTGTCCTCGCAGTGTGCCATGATGGGCAGCTTCACCTCGCCAAACAGTTGTCTTAGCACGTCTATCTTGTCTACGAGCATGTTGCCCGTGCTCGACCCCATAAACAGCTTGATGCCTGGCACACGATGTGGGTCTACACCACGTATGGTGTCGATGTTGTCGTTGGTGGCTCCGAGGAAGAAGCCATAGTTGACGTGCGACTTGCGTGCTGCGTCGTCAATCTTGTCCTCAAGTGCCTGTAGCGTTGTGGTCTGTGGCTTGGTGTTGGGCATGTCAAAGTAGGATGTCACGCCTCCGTATGCTGCGGCGCGGCTCTCTGTCTCCATGTCTGCCTTTGCTGTGAGTCCGGGGTCGCGGAAGTGTACATGGTCGTCAATCACTCCGGGCAATACAAAACACCCCGTAGCATCTACGATTTGGTCGTAGTTGCCACGGGGAGCATCGTTGCCGTCTATAATATTTGTAATAATGTCGTCCTCTATCACTATCGACGCCACTCGTGTGGCACCCTCGTTGACGACTTTTCCACCAAATATCAGTGTCTTCATAATTATTATGTTTATGTTGTTACTCCGCCGGTTTTGCCAACTCATTGGGTGTTGGTCCGGCTTGTGCAGGCGGCATATTATCGGGAGTCTTCATGCCGTTCATGATGGCTTGATTCTCCTGTGCTTTCTGATAGTAGTCCTTGACGTAGGGGTCGTTCTTGAACTTGTCGGTTGCCTTGCTCATGATGTCTTCTATCCACGGGGTCAGTTCGGGATATGGATTGCCGATGGTCACCATGAAGAATACGCCTGGTCCGAGCACATTGTCAAAGTTCTCGGTGACAAACGATGTGATGAGCTTGTCCTCCTGTTCGGTCAGACGCTGCGCCTCAGCGTTGAGCTTGCGGTTCACCACGTTCATGTCCGAGCCGTCCATGATGGCGCGGTCGTGTGTGTGTATGAGTTCTGCCACTTGGTTCTTCAGCTGATTATACTTGTTGAAGAACTTAAACAGCTCGTCGTTGAGTGGTGTTCCGCTTACGGTCTGCTGTGTGTTGTCTATCTTGATGCTGATGTCGCCCTTCTCCAGCACAAGTGGCATTACGCTCTCGTCGTCCATGAATATATTAGCCATGCTTACGGTGTCGAACGAGCCGTTGAACTGGAATTGTCCATGCACAACGTCACACGAGTCGATGTTCTTGAAGTCGTTGTTCTTTAAAACTTTCAGATAAAGCATCCTCCCATCGAGCGTAGACACGTTCGACGAACCCTGGATGTTGTACTGGTTGGCACATGAGGCAAGCACCAGAACCGTAAGAAAAGCGTATAATATTTTATTCATATATCTATTTATTCCATCGTATGTATAAGGCAAAGGTAATACGTATTGTTGAATAATGGATGATTTTTGAAGAGTTTTAAGTTATGATTATTCTTATTTAGCAAATTTTTTCAACTCTCTCTGTCACCCGTTTTTCTCACACTTCAGTATTTCTCTCTTCCTTTTTTAGCTCTGACGATATTCTGTGCATGGTGTACATTTCGAGCACGGCAGCCACAAGCAGCAGCACCACCCACTTGTTGTATATCAGTTCGAGATAGGTGATGGTGTTGCTGAAGGCGTCGCGCATAAACTGATAGGCGCTGTCCACCATGAGCAGTCCTGAGAGCACAAAGAAGATGTCGGCAAATGTCATGATGCGTTTTAGGCGCTTTATGGTCATGTTGTTGCCTTCGTATGTCTCACTCACCTGCATTGATGCGAACAGCAGCGCACCCACAAGATATACCCAGCAGACCACCTGTTGTCCCACGAGGAACGCATAGCAGCCTGCTCCTATCACCATTAGCACGCCTCCTATCAAGAAGAGCATGCTCTGGACTTTATTCAGTTGTTTCATTATTGCTTGTTGATGGTTTTTCGTCGTCGCTGAGAACGTAGATATCCTCGTCGTCAGCCTGCATGAAATAGCGCTCACGGGCTATGCGCTCGTATGCCTTGGCGCCGCGTCTCAACTCCTTGAGTTGCTTGAGGTCGGCCTCGTTTTGCGCGTTATACTTCTCTATCTCGTTTGTCAAGTCGCTTATCTGCAACTCCAATTGGATGCGGTGCATAAAGCTGTTCTCGTCGACAAAGCCCACAAGGAGTATGCCGACGACGATGGTGATAGCGTATTTGTAGTGGCTGACGAGAGCCATGAATAGTTTCAGACGACCCATTGTTATTAATTTTAACTGCAAACTTACGCATAATTTTTCGTATTCATACACGAAAATAGAAAATTTTATAGTAAGTTTGCAGTTGCAATGCCTCGACTGTCTATCCAGTCGCGTCATTGCGACAATACTTTGTTTACACTTACGATTATGGAAGAATATATAGTATCAGCCCGCAAATACCGCCCGATGTCGTTCGACTCGGTGGTGGGACAGACTGCCCTGACAACCACTCTGCGCAATGCTGTGCGTAGTGGCAAGCTGGCTCATGCCTACCTGTTCTGCGGTCCGCGCGGTGTGGGCAAGACCACTTGTGCACGCATATTCGCCAAGGCTATCAACTGCCTCTCGCCCACCAGCGACGGCGAGGCATGTGGCGAGTGCGAGAGCTGCCGCGCCTTTGCCGAGCAGCGGTCGTACAACATATTTGAGCTTGACGCTGCGAGCAACAACTCTGTGGAGCACATCAAGTCGCTGATGGAGCAGACACGCATCCCGCCGCAGGTGGGACGCTACAAGGTGTTCATCATCGACGAGGTGCACATGTTGTCGCAGGCTGCCTTCAACGCGTTCCTCAAGACGCTGGAGGAGCCACCAGCTCATGTCATATTCATTCTCGCCACTACCGAGAAGCACAAGATTCTGCCCACTATCCTCTCGCGCTGCCAGATATACGACTTCGAGCGCATGACTGTGGAGAACACCATCACCCACCTGAAGAATGTCGCCCAGAAGGAGGGCATCACATACGAGGAGGAGGCGCTGGCTGTGATTGCCGAGAAGGCTGATGGTGGCATGCGCGACGCTCTGTCTATCTTCGACCAGGCAGCGAGCTTCTGCCAGGGCGACATCACATACGCCAAGGTGATAGAAGACCTCAACGAGCTGGATGCCGACAACTACTTCCGCATTGTCGACATGGCACTTGCCAACAAGGTGAGCGACATCATGGTGTTGCTCAATTCTATCATTGAGAAGGGATTTGACGGTGGCAACCTCATCAACGGACTGGCATCGCATGTGCGCAATGTGCTCATGGCTAAGGATGCTGCCACGCTGCCGCTGCTTGAGGTGAGCCAGAAGCAGCGCGAACGATTTGCCGAACAGGCTCAGCGCTGCCCTGCACGATTCCTCTTTGCGGCGCTGAAACTGATGAATCAGTGCGACCTGAGCTACAGACAGAGCAGCAACAAGCGATTGCTTGTCGAACTGACGCTCATCCAGGTGGCACAAATCACTCAGCCTGAGGACGCTGCCGACGGCGTGGGGCGCAGCCCCAAACGTCTGAAATCCCTGTTTAAGCATCTTACTAAAGCCCGGAATACGGCGGCCCAGCAGGTGGCTGCCCCGGGACAATCGCTCAGCCGTAGCTCCCGACAGCCTGGAGCTGTGGCTACTGCTGTCGTGCCAGTTGCTGGCGACGGGGCGTCGCTTGAGGCGGCTATGGGCGAAGCTATGGCTCAGTTTACGGCTCAAGCTACCCACACTGCCCCCACATCCTCCTCTACCACTACTGCGCCCACTGCCCCCAAGCGCCCTGCTCTCAAGCTCTCGGGCTTGGGCATAACATTCCAGAGCTTGCAGCAGAAGCAGCAAACCGAGGAGAAAAAGGAGATAGAGATTACTAACAAGGAGGAGAACGAGGAGTTCTCGCAAGACTTTCTTGAGCTACAGTGGTTGTCAATGTGCAACCGCATGCCGCAAAAGATGATTGCCTTGGCGTCGCGCATGAAGAATATCAAGCCGCGCATATCCACATTCCCCGACATCGAGATTGTGGTGGACAATCAGATGTTGCTCGACCAGGTGGTTGACATCAAGGGGCGCATACGTGCCACGCTTGCCAAGACGCTACACAATGGAAATATCAACATCTCACTGCGACTTGCCGAGGCTAAGGAGATAAGCCGACGCAAGACTAAGAAGGAAGTGTTCGACGAACTAATGCAACAGAAAGAGGTGAAGGCGTTCGTCGAATCGATGGGACTGGAGCTGACGTAGACTCCCACTATGGCGTCTACACCAGCCCGTCGATATGGCGCTTTATCTCCTTCAGCTCGTCGCGCACAGAGATGAGTGTGGCAAGGATGTCGGCATTCTTGTCTACACCGGCGCGATTCTTATTGAGCATCTTACGCGCAGCTGCCAACTTGAAGCCGCGCACCTTCACCAGATTGTGTATGGTGCGTATCTGCTCTATGTCTTTCTCAGTATACTGACGCACATTCTGACCTACGGTCTTGGGTTTGAGATGCGGAAATTCCGACTCCCAATACCGCAGTGTCGACTCACGCACGTCAAACATCTGCGCCACCTCCTTTATGGAGTAGTATAATTTCACATTCTTATTGGTATTCAATGCCATATTATTAATAATTTATTTGCAAAAATAACCAAAACGGAGTACCTTTGCAAACGTTTTAGGAAGAATTTAAATACAAATACACAATATTTATATAAAATGATGACAGCTAATGAAATCCGCGACTCATTCAAGAAGTTTTTCGAGTCGAAGGGACACACCATCGTGCCAAGTGCTCCGATGGTTATTAAGGATGACCCAACATTGATGTTCACCAACGCTGGAATGAACCAGTGGAAGGACATCATTCTCGGCACTCGCGAGCCCGAACCGCGCCGCCGTGCCGACACTCAGAAGTGCCTACGTGTAAGCGGCAAGCACAACGACCTCGAAGAGGTTGGACACGACACCTATCACCACACCATGTTCGAGATGCTCGGCAATTGGTCGTTCGGCGACTACTTCAAGGAGGGTGCCATCGACTATGCATGGGAGTATCTGGTAGACGTATTGAAGCTCAACCCTGCCGACCTCTACGTTACTGTATTTGAGGGCAGCGAAGAGGAGGGTCTAAAGCGCGACGACGAGGCTGCATCATATTGGGCTAAGCACGTGCCTGCCGACCATATCATCAACGGCAACAAGCACGACAACTTCTGGGAGATGGGCGATACGGGTCCTTGTGGTCCGTGCTCGGAGATTCACCTCGACTCGCGCACTCCTGAGGAGAAGGCTAAGACTCCTGGTCGTGAGCTTGTCAACAAGGACGACCCACAGGTTATCGAGATCTGGAACATCGTGTTCATGCAGTATGAGCGCAAGGCTAATGGCTCGCTCGTGCCACTGTCTATGAACGTTATTGACACTGGTATGGGATTCGAGCGCTTGGTACGCGCTATGCAGGGCAAGAACTCTAACTACGACACCGACATCTTCCAGCCTATCATCAAGGAGGAGGAGGCCATCACTGGCATGAAGTATGGTGTGAGCGAGGAGACTGACGTGGCTATGCGCGTATGTGCCGACCACCTCCGCGCTGTGGCTTTCTCTATTGCCGACGGTCAGCTGCCTTCTAATGCTAAGGCTGGCTACGTGATTCGCCGCATCCTGCGCCGTGCCGTGCGCTATGCTTATACTTTCCTCGGACAGAAGGAGGGCTTCCTCTACAAGCTCATCCCTGTTTTGACACGCGAGATGGGCGGTGCATTCCCTGAGCTTACTGCTCAGCACGACCTCATCCTGCACGTCATCAAGGAGGAGGAGGACTCATTCCTACGCACTCTTGAGAAGGGCATCAACCTCCTCTCTAACGCTATGGACGAACTGAAGAAGCAGGGCAAGACTCAGCTCGACGGTGTTCAGGCTTTCCGCTTGTTCGACACCTATGGCTTCCCTCTCGACCTCACCGAGCTTATCTGCCGTGAGAACGGATTCACCGTGGACGAGGAGGAGTTTAATGCTGAGATGCAGAAGCAGAAGGACCGCGCACGCAACGCCGCTGCTGTGGAGAACTCCGACTGGGTGGTGCTACGCGAGGGCGAGCAGCAGTTCGTAGGCTACGACTATACCGAATATGAGTGTCACATCATGCGCTATCGCAAGGTGACTCAGAAGAAGAACACCTACTATGAGCTTGTGCTCGACAACACTCCATTCTATGGTGAGATGGGTGGTCAGGTGGGCGACACTGGCGTACTCGTGAGCGAGGACGAGACTATCAACATCACTGACACCAAGCGCGAGAATGGTCAGTCGGTACACATCGTGAAGGCTCTGCCTAAGAATCCTGAGGCTGACTTCATGGCTTGTGTCGACGTTGACGCACGCGAGGGTTCGGCTGCCAACCATACAGCTACCCACTTGCTCGACTACGCCTTGAAGCAGGTGCTCGGCGACCACGTAGAGCAGAAGGGTTCGTTCGTATCGCCTACCACTCTGCGTTTCGACTTCTCTCACTTCTCTAAGGTTTCGGACGAGGATTTGCGCAAGGTAGAGCGCATCGTCAACGACCTCATCCGTCAGGACCTTCCGCTTGACGAGCACCGCGACACTCCGTTTGAGGAGGCTAAGAAGTTGGGTGCCATCGCTCTCTTCGGCGAGAAGTATGGCGACAAGGTGCGTGTGGTTCGCTTTGGTCCGAGCTGCGAGTTCTGTGGTGGTATTCACGCACAGTCGACAGGTCGCATCGGATTCTTCAAGATTATCTCTGAGAGCAGCGTTGCCGCAGGCATCCGTCGTATCGAGGCTAAGACAGGCAAGGAGTGCGAGGAGCTGATGTACAACGTTGAGGATGCCTTGAAGGCTATCCGTGCATTGTTCAACAACGCTAAGGACTTGCAGGCTGTCATCGGTAAGTATATCGAGGAGCACGACGCAATGAAGAAGAACATCGAGCAGTTCCAGGCTCAGGCTGTGGAGCGCACCAAGGCAGAGCTTATCCAGAAGGCTCGTGAGGTGAACGGTGTTAAGGTCATCACCGCCGTATTGCCTATGGAGCCAGCTGCTGCCAAGGACCTCATGTTCAAGTTGCGCCAGGCCGTAACAGAGAATCTCCTCGCTGTCATCGGCACTGTATCTCACGACAAGCCAATGCTCAACGTGGCTATGAGCGACGACCTCGTTAAGGATCATTCGCTCAATGCGGGTCAGATGGTGCGCGAGGCTGCTAAGCTCATCCAGGGTGGTGGTGGCGGTCAGCCTCACTTCGCTCAGGCGGGTGGCAAGAACAAGGATGGCCTGTCGGCTGCTGTCGACAAGGTTGTTGAGCTTGCTCAGCTGTAATTAACGAGGAATTAACGACGTAATTAACGGATAAATTAACGGGTAATTAACGGGGATTAACGACAAAGATAATAACAGAGTCGTTAATGCCGGTTAATTACCCGTTAATTATTCCGTTAATTATTCCGTTAATTATTCCGTTAATTATTCCGTTAATTATTCCGTTAATTATCCGTTAATTGTTTTTTGTTTTTCATCTGCAATACTGCAATTCTCCCTATATTTTCCTCCCAATCTCCTGAGTATCATATCAGTACACGCTTGCAGTTCACCTATCCCCTACTGCAATAATCCTACATCAACTGCAAGTCCCGTAATACGTAACTATGCACCAGTCCCAAAGATTGATGATATTTGGGGTAACGAGTCCCAGAGGGACGACATAATATAGGATAGGGCGTCAGCCCTATCGGAGGAGGTATTTCTCTCCCTTTCCCCTCC
>CAKPST010000032.1 GCA_934183355.1 uncultured Prevotella sp. | reverse complement strand
TAGATAGGCTGCAGGTGTAAAGACGGTGACGTCAAAGCCGAGCAGTACTAATTGCCCGAGACTTTCTTCATGAGTAGTCGTGCTTTCAGTTGTTGACACGTTTAACAATAGTTTTGCTAATCAACATGTCTAACAATATTTTAGGCGGTTATTGCGGCGGTGTCCCACCTCTTCCCATTCCGAACAGAGAAGTTAAGCCCGCTTGCGCCGATGGTACTGCAATGCAATGCGGGAGAGTAGGTGGCTGCCTTCTTTTACTTTGGGTCTTCAAGGTCTAACGACTTTGGAGACCTTTTTTGCGTTTAGTCTTGTGTTGTATAGATTTAAATTTATGACAGTGGAAAATCAGTATGTGAAGCAATATCCCGACCTTATGTCGGGCAAGAAGATAATGTATGTGCATGGATTTGGTTCGTCGGCACAGTCGGGTACAGTGGCAATGTTGCGCACTTTGCTGCCCAACGCAACCATTGTGGCTCGTGATATCCCGCTTCATCCACAGGAGGGAATTGAGATGTTGCGCCAGATGTGCGAGGAGGAAAAGCCTGACTTGATAATAGGTACATCAATGGGCGGAATGTATACCGAGATGCTTTATGGCTACGATCGCATTGTGGTGAACCCTGCGTTTGAGATGGGAGACACAATGTCGAAGTTCACCGGCAAGCAGGTGTTTCAGAATCCGCGCCAGGATGGAGTGCAGGAGTTTATGGTGACTAAAGGACTGATAAAGGAATATCAGGAGATGACCACTCATAATTTCTCTTCAATAACAGATGAAGAACGAGGTCGTGTGGTTGGACTGTTTGGTGATGCAGATCCCATTGTTCATACATTCGATTTGTTCTTGGAACATTATCCCACAGCAATCCGTTTCCATGGTGAGCATCGCCTGACAGACAAGATAGCCATGCACTATCTTGTGCCTATAATACGCAATATAGACGACCGTCAGAGTGGAAAAGAACGCCCTGTGGTATACATAGACATAAAGACTCTGCGCGACGGTTATGGCAAGGCAACAGCATCTATGCACAAGGCATACGAGATGCTTATTGAGAATTATAATGTGTATGTGCTTGCTCCGCAGTCTACCAACAATCCGCAAGCTATGGTGGATGATGTGAAGTGGGTGGAGGAATATCTTAGTGCACCTGCTTGGGGACGTGTGATATTCTCGAATGAGTGTCAGTTGCAGTATGGCGACTATCTCATTGCTCCAGAGGCTCAACCCGACTTCATGGGTACAACGATAGAGTGGGGAAGCGATGAGTTTAAGACTTGGGAAGAGATAATCACGTTCTTTGAACGACTCGGAGGTCAATAAACCAGGATTAGAACGAAAAACCGTGTAATGGTAGATACGTTAATTGTACAACCATTACACGGTTTTTATGTATATTTACATGCTAATAGCACGTTTATATTACTTAGCGCGGAAGCGTTCAGCCTGCTGCTTGATAAGCTCAGCATCGTTGAAGTAGTCGATTTGCATAGCCTTGCGTACTTCGTCCATTGTCTGAGCAGCTGTCTCACGGGCAGCTTCAGTGCCCTTCTTCAGGATATTATAGATTTCGGGGATATCCTGTTCAAACTCATGGCGACGCTGGCGCATAGGCTCAAGCATTTTGTTGAGCACATTGTTGAGGAACTTCTTTGTTGTTCCGTCGCCGATACCACCGCGCACATAATGCTCCTTCAACTCGTCAAGAGTCTTGTATTCGGGCCAGAACTCAGCGAAGTCGTCGGGAGTGCTGAATGCCTCAAGATAAGTGAACACAGCATTACCCTCAAGATTTCCCGGCTCGTCCATGCTCATGCGTGGAGCACCGTTCGACATCTTCTTAACCTTCTTCCATACATCGGCAGCCGAGTCGGAGAGGTAGATGCAGTTGCCAAGCGACTTCGACATCTTCTCCTTGCCGTCGGTTCCAGGCAGACGACGTGCTGTAGCAATCTCAGGAAGCATAATCTCTGGCTCTACAAGCACCTCACCGTAAGTCTGGTTGAAACGGCGCACAAGCTCGCGCGTAACCTCAATCATAGGCTCCTGGTCTTCGCCAGCAGGCACTGTAGTAGCCTTGAACAGTGTGATGTCGGCAGCCTGGCTCACAGGATAGCAGAAGAATCCGAGAGGAATGTTAGCCTCGAAGTTGCGCATCTTAATCTCTGTCTTCACCGTTGGGTTGCGCTGAACGCGTGACACAGTGATGAGATTCATCAGATATGTTGTAAGTTCGGCAAGTTCTGGAATCTGACTCTGTATGAAGAGAGTACACTTAGCAGGGTCAAGACCAGCAGAAAGATAGTCGAGAGCCACCTCTATGATGTTCTGGCGAATCTTCTCAGGATTGTCGGCATTATCTGTCAGAGCCTGTACGTCAGCCATGAAAACGAACATTCGGTCGAAGTCGCCAGCGTTCTGTAGTTCGACGCGGCGGCGCAGTGAGCCTACATAGTGGCCCAAATGGAGCTTACCGGTTGGACGGTCGCCCGTTAGAATAACTTTTCCCATATTTATCTTGTTTTCTTTGTATTTTTAATATCTTGGTCGTGTCGGTGTATTCCGATTGTCACGATTAATTCTACAAAGGTACATCTTTATTTTCAAAGACTGCACAAGGAATGACAGAAAGTTATTTTATTGGTTGTGCAGCGAAGTGTTGTAGATGATTAGATAAAGCGTTATAATTATCTTCGTAAAGCTAAAAAAATCCCCTTGTTCGTATAAACGAAACAAGGGGAATGGGTCAAAAGAACAATTATTATTTATAGGTTAGATTTGTTGCGCATTAGTTGTATGCACTCTCACCGTGCTCGTAGATGTCAAGACCTTCCTCCTCAACACGGCGGCAAACACGCATACCAATAGTCTTGTCTACCAATACATATAATATATATGTGACTACAGCACTGAATACGATGCTGATGAGAGTGGCAATAATCTGAATCCAAAGCTGATGCCAGTCGCCGTAGAGCGCTCCAGAGGCACCATCAGCACCCGTCACAGCCCGTGTGGCAAACACACCAGTGAGAATAGAGCCAATAACTCCGCCCATTCCATGCACTCCGAATGCGTCCAACGCATCGTCATACTTGAAGTAAGGCTTAATGACAGCCACCATGACGAAGCATATAATCGGTGTGATGATGCCAATGGCTAACGCTCCAACGATGTCTGTAGAGCCTGCGGCAGGCGTTATAGCCACAAGTCCAGCCACAGCTCCGGTGCATGCGCCCACGGTGGTAGGCTTCTTGTTGCACAGCCAGTCGATAGTCATCCATGTCACGGCGGCAGCAGCGGCAGCCACATGCGTTACGAACAGAGCGTTGGCAGCCAGTCCATCGGCAGCCAGTCCGCTTCCGGCGTTGAATCCAAACCATCCGAGCCACAGGAACGATGTGCCCATGAACACAATCGTAACGTTGTGAGGCAATATGGCGTGTCCCTTCTTATAGTCGTCGCGCTGTCCAATCATCAAGCACATGATGAGAGCCGATATGCCCGCGTTGATGTGTACCACAGTGCCACCTGCAAAGTCGATTGCTCCCATCTGCTGCAAGAATCCGCCGCCCCACACCCAGTGTGCCATCGGGAAGTAGGCTATGATTACCCACAGAATGGTGAACACCATATATCCCTTAAACTTTATTCGCTCGGCAAATGCACCAAGGATAAGAGCTGGAGTGATAAGTGCGAACATACACTGGAACATGGCGAATGTCAGTTCGGGAATCCCCGTCGCAGTGACGCTGTTGATTGTAACGTCGTGTAGAAATGCCTTATCAAGTCCGCCCATGAAGAACCAAGCCCATGAGCCACTCTCCTTGAATCCAGTTCCGAATGCCCATGTATAGCCTATAGCCACCCACAGCAGCGACACAACGCCTACGATGAGCATAGTCTGCATTATTACGCTGAGTACATTCTTTTGTCTTACGAGTCCGCCGTAGAATAAGGCAATGCCCGGTATACTCATCAAGAGCACCAATATTGTTGCTACTGTCATCCAGGCAGTGTTGCCTGTGTCAAGAATTGGGGTGGTTGCAGATAGTATTGTAGTTATCATAGTGAATATCTTTTTACCTTTTATTTTACTTTTTACTTTTTTACCCTTTTACCCTTCTACCTTTCTATTTCTCCTGCTCCGCATTATACAGAGCAATGTCTCCTCTCTCGCCCGTGCGTATTCTTATGGCGTCCTCTATTGGGATAATGAATATTCTGCCGTCGCCAATCTCGCCCGTTTGCGCTGCTTTTAGAATAGCGTTGACAGCACGCTCCACGTTCTTGTCTCTCACCACGAGCGACACAAGGATGCGTTCTATTGAACTTGTGTCATAGACGATGCCTCTATAGATACGGTCCTGGCGTGCTTTGCCTATGCCACGTACATCATAATAAGAGAACCACTCGATGTCTGCGGCAAGCAATGCCTGCTTGACATCCTCAAATCTTGACTTGCGAATAATTGCCTCAATCTTCTTCATAATACTTTCTTTTTATCGGTTGTTAAACGCTTTTACTTTCGTTTTGTCTTGTTGACGCTGCAAAATTACAACAAAAAGAAACATAAAACACGATAAAACTATCTTTTTAATACATTGAATTTTATATTGATTACATTTTGTTGCTATATTTATTGCCAGTGTAAACAAATTGAAACTAAAAGTAGTTAAAATGCTTTCAAATTGAAACTTAATGATAATTAACCCGAAAATGTGCCACACTTTTTATTGTTGATTGCGCAATTAGTTGTAATTTTGCAATCGTAAAAAGCAAATAGTTAATTCTTAGGGTAAAAAGATAAACAAAATGGCAAGGTCGGTAAAGTTCACAAAGATGCACGGAGCCGGAAATGA
Source organism: uncultured Prevotella sp. (assembly GCA_934183355.1). Lineage (GTDB taxonomy): Bacteria > Bacteroidota > Bacteroidia > Bacteroidales > Bacteroidaceae > Prevotella. The sequence continues at coordinate 22,275 of CAKPST010000032.1, read as the reverse complement.
TTATATATATGTAGACACACAGAAGTATGACATTCCCGACCCTTCGAAGGCTTCAATAGCTTGGAGCAAGTATCATACAGGTATAGGTAGCGATGGGCTTGTGCTCATAGGCAAACCCTACGACGGTGTGGATGCCGACTTCTCAATGCGCATTTTCAATGCAGATGGTTCGGAGGCTATGATGTGCGGCAATGCGTCGCGCTGTATAGGCAAGTATCTCTATGAGAAGAGGCTTACTGACAAGACCTCCATTCGCTTGCAGACACTTTCAGGAGTAAAGACTCTCCGACTGCATCTTGCTGGTGGCAACAGCGCTCCAGCCACAGTCGAGAGTGTGACAGTGGACATGCTTGCCCCCGTGTTTCACAATCCCAAGCAGTATGACGAGACCTGCGGCGACGAGTTGACAGCCGACTTCCGTACATTCCGCGGCACATTCGTGTCGATGGGCAATCCTCATTTCGTGTGTTTTGTCGACGATGTGATGTCGCTCGACGTGGCACGTTACGGCTCAATAATGGAGCGCGATGCAGCTTTCCCCGAGCGTTGCAACATTGAGTTTGCTCAAGTGTTTGCCGACGGCAGCATCCGCACCAGAGTGTGGGAGCGTGGTAGCGGCATTACGATGGCATGCGGCACTGGAGCCTGCGCCACGGCAGTGGCTGCCTCAGTCACATCCCGAGCCACACGCCAGAGCGACATAGTGATGGATGGCGGCATACTCCACATAGATTGGAGCGAGCAGGATGGTCATGTGTATATGACGGGTCCGGCAGAGTTCGTGTTTGAAGGAGAAATAGAATTATGATATATTGAAAGACTTCAATTATGGCATTAGTAAACGAACATTTCTTGAAGCTGTCGAACAACTACTTGTTCGCAGACATAGCCAAGAAGGTGAATGCCTTCAAGGTGTCGCATCCACAGGTGCGAGTGATAAGTCTCGGTATTGGAGACGTAACGCAGCCACTTTGCCCGGCGGTGGTCGAGGCGATGCACAAGGCAGTCGACGAGATGGCTGTCAAGGCTACGTTTCACGGTTATGGTCCAGAGCGTGGCTACGACTTTCTGCGTGAGGCTATAGTGAAGAACGATTTTGCGCCACGTGGCATCAAGCTCGACCCCAATGAGATATTCGTTAACGACGGTGCCAAGAGCGACACGGGCAATATCGGCGAGATAGTGAGATGGGACAACTCCATCGGTGTCACCGACCCAATATATCCCGTATACATCGACTCCAACGTGATGTGCGGACGTGCAGGAGTGTTGGAGAATGGTCGCTGGAGCAATGTCAACTATATGCCATGTACAGCAGAGAACAACTTCGTGCCACAGATACCCGATCATCGTGTCGACATGATTTATCTCTGCTATCCCAACAACCCTACTGGAACAGTGCTCCCAAAAGACGAACTGAAGAAATGGGTGAAGTATGCACTCGACAACGACACGCTCATCCTCTACGACGCTGCCTACGAGGCATATATTCAGGACGACGACATTCCACACTCTATATATGAGATAAAGGGTTCCAAAAAATGCGCCATCGAGTTTCATAGCTATTCCAAGACTGCTGGATTCACTGGTGTGCGTTGTGGTTATACGGTCATCCCCAAAGAGATAACAGCCGTCACACTCGACGGCAAACAGCGTGTCGAACTCAATCATCTGTGGGACCGCCGCCAGTCAACCAAGTTCAATGGTACATCATACATCTCGCAGCGTGCTGCCGCTGCCATCTATACTCCAGAGGGCAAGCGACAGGTGAAGGAGACCATAAGCTACTATATGGGCAACGCCCACTATATGTACGAGCAACTCACGCAGATGGGTTTCCAAGTGTTTGGTGGTCGCAATGCTCCCTATTTGTGGGTTAAAACTCCGAATGGTGCCGACTCATGGAAGTTTTTCGAGCAGATGCTCTATGCCGTCGGCGTAGTGTGTACGCCGGGAGTGGGCTTCGGACCAAGTGGCGAAGGCTATGTTCGCCTGACAGCCTTTGGCGACCGCGACGACTGCAAGGAAGCCATGCGCAGAATCAGAGAATGGCTCAGCAAGGTATAAAAGCCCCACATTAAAGGTATATAAGCCCTACATTATAAGAAATAGAAAATATAATAAACAACATAAAAGAAAGAAAATCAATGGCAAATTTAAGATTTGAGGTTGTAGCCGACGCTTTCAACAAGAAACCCGTCGACGTGATTGCACCGATTGAACGTCCGTCAGAGTTCTTCGGTAAGAACGTTTTCAATCGCGCCAAGATGTACAAGTATCTGCCGCGTGATGTGTATGAGAAGCTCGTTGACGTTATCGACAACGGTGCACGTCTCGATCGCTCCATCGCCGACGCTGTAGCCAAGGGCATGAAGCAGTGGGCAGACGAGAATGGTGTCACCCACTACACCCACTGGTTCCAGCCCCTCACCGAAGGCACTGCCGAGAAGCACGATGCCTTCATCGAGCACGACGGCAAGGGTGGCATGATTGAGGAGTTCTCTGGCAAGCTGCTCATGCAGCAGGAGCCAGATGCCAGCTCATTCCCTAACGGTGGTATCCGCAACACCTTCGAGGCACGTGGCTACTCAGCATGGGACCCTACATCGCCAGTATTCATCATCGACGACACACTGTGTATTCCTACCATCTTCATCTCTTACACAGGTGAGGCGCTCGACTATAAGGCTCCGCTTTTGCGTTCGCTTCATGCAGTGAACGAGGCTGCAACAGCAGTTTGCCACTATTTCTATCCTGAAGTAAAGAAAGTTATTTCCAACCTTGGCTGGGAGCAGGAGTACTTCCTTGTAGACGAGGGTCTGTACTCTGCTCGTCCAGACCTCATGCTCACCGGTCGCACACTCATGGGACACGACTCTGCTAAGAACCAGCAGATGGACGACCACTATTTCGGAGCCATCCCCGAGCGTGTGCAGGCGTTTATGAAGGACTTGGAAATCCAGGCTCTTGAGCTTGGCATTCCGTGCAAGACACGCCACAACGAGGTTGCGCCCAACCAGTTTGAGCTTGCACCAATCTTCGAGGAGACCAACCTCGCCATCGACCACAACATGCTTCTCATGTCGCTCATGAAGAAGGTGGCACGCCATCATGGATTCCGCGTTCTGTTGCACGAGAAGCCATTTGCTGGCATCAACGGTTCGGGCAAGCACGAGAACTGGAGCCTTGCCACCGACACAGGCGTATTGCTCCACGGACCAGGTAAGACTCCTATTGACAACCTCCGTTTCATCGTCTTCATCGTCGAGACCCTTATGGCTGTCTACAAGCACAATGGTGTGCTCAAGGCTTCAATCATGAGTGCCACTAATGCTCATCGTCTTGGAGCCAATGAGGCTCCTCCTGCTATCATCTCTTCTTTCCTTGGTCGTCAGCTCACCGAGATTCTCTCACACATCGAGACATCCGACAAGGACGAGCTCTTCGACATTGCTGGCAAGCAGGGCTTGAAGCTCGACATCCCTGAGATTCCAGAGTTGCTCGTCGACAACACCGACCGCAACCGTACATCGCCTTTCGCCTTCACCGGCAACCGCTTCGAGTTCCGTGCTGTAGGTTCAGAGGCAAACTGTGCAAGTGCAATGATTGTCATCAATACTGCAGTTGCCGAGGCTCTTGTTGAGTTCAAGAAGCGTGTTGACGCTCTCATCGAGAAAGGCGAGGACAAGATACGCGCTATCCTTGATGTCATTCGTGAGGATGTCAAGTTCTGCAAGCCTATCCACTTCGATGGCAATGGCTACTCAGAAGAGTGGGTTGAAGAGGCTAAGCGCCGCGGACTCGACTGCGAGACATCTTGCCCGAAAATCTTCGAGCGCTATCTCGACGAGGCTACTATCAATATGTTTGAGAGCCAGGGTGTCATGACACGCAAGGAGCTTGAAGCTCGCAACGAGGTGAAGTGGGAAACCTACACCAAGAAGATACAGATTGAGGCACGTGTATTCGGCGACCTCTCTATGAATCACATCATCCCTGTCTGCACTCACTACCAGAGCCGCCTTGCCAAGAATGTGCAGAGCATGTACGACATCTTCCCTAAGGAGACTGCCGACAAACTCACATCACGCAACAAGAAGATTATCGAGGAGATGGCTGAGCGCACTCAGATTATCGAGACTGGTGTCGAGGAGCTTGTCAATGCCCGTAAGGTGGCTAACAAGATAGCCGACGAGCACGAGAAGGCAATAGCCTACCACGACACCGTAGCACCAAAGATGGAGGAGATACGCTATCAGATTGACAAGCTTGAGCTCATCGTAGCCGACGAACTCTGGACTCTGCCTAAGTATCGCGAGCTTCTGTTCATCCGATAAACAAGGGCTCCTTTATTGGAGTTCAAAACATACTAAACAGCTATCTATTTCTTTTATTGGTTGTTTACGTTGGGGTTGCACCTTTGTGAAAGGGCGCAGCCCCTTTTTTATGCCCCTACAAATAGTCCGGTTTCTCATTTTATGAAACCCAAAAAAAGGCTGTGCCGAATAATTCGGAACAGCCTTTTCGCTATATCAAATTTCTATGTTTTCAATTTTAAAATCAAAGAACTTCATCGTGTTCGACATCCACTCCGTCCTTTCGGCGGGGATGCAAACGATCTATCTGTCGTTGCCCTCTCCCCACATTCCTATTGCAGCACTTGCTGCAAATAGGGTCATCATCATTGTCATCAACATAACTTTTTACCTTTTAAAACCATTAACCTAACTAAATTCTAATACCTTTCAGCTACCTATCTTCTCAACCTATTGACTTTGTTATCCTTCTTTAGTTACAACCTTTACTATATACCTTACTGACTAATAACCTTCTTTCTCACAATTCTAATACCTTTACTATTATTGTCATCCTAATCTTTTACCTTCTTTGTATCTCCTGAACAATCATTACCTTGACTAATTACCTTCTCTCTTGTCTTAGTCATCCTTCATCCTTTACCTTCTTGTTATCCTTTACAATCTTTATCCTTTACCTTATAGACTAACTATGAAGTCATTTCTCTCAAATATTTCAAATACCTTCTATATTAATGTTGTATGTCTGAGAGCCTCACGGTTCCCTTGTTTTGACGATGCAAAGATACTATTGTTTACGCACACAACAAAGGTTTTGGCAAGAAATTTATGTCTTATAGCATCATTTTTGATGTAAGTCAAACGTGTTGTGTACGCACACATATATAAAAAGAGGGTATAACACGAATGCTATACCCTCTTATGAGTGCTATTTATATATCCATTCACCGCTTGTAGTGTTGCCTTTGCCGTCGGCGCTGAGCTGTCGGGGCTTAGAGTTGGCACGATAGTAAGCCACGAGTTCCATATCAAATATGAGTGTTGAGTATGGCTCAATGGTGCTTGATGTCGAGCCGTAGCCCAGCTGATAGGGAATGTACACACGCCATTTGTCGCCGATGTGCATATGCTGTAGTGCTGTAGCAAATCCTATAACCACGCCACTCACGGCGAATTTGGCAGGCTTTGCAGTAGCCTCGTGGAAGTCGCCCGTCCACGATTTGTCAAACTGGTAGCCCTCAGGATAGCTTGTCGACGGCAGTAGTCGTCCGCTGTAGTGAACCTTCACCGAGTCGGTATATAGTGGGCATCCCGAGCCCGTGCCGTTGTTGAGCACGTTGACAATGATGTGGTCGTAGCTGTGTGTTGCCACGTTTTCCTCCAACGACCACGAGCGAATCACCTTCCAGCTGGTGTCGCCTCCGTCGGCGAGAGCCTTGGCTGCGGCATACTGCTTGTCGATGAACTGCTCGTTGGTGGCTTGCCAGTTGGGATATTCCTCCACTTCGTCATTCGACTCGCTGCACGACGTGAGTCCTGCTGTGAGCACTGTCATGAGTGCGAAAAGGATATATAAACTGTATTTCTTCATCTATTTATGTTGTATCTATATTTATGTATGGGCATGAAGTGCCGCAGTTGTGTTATTACTGCAGCTTCTTCAGCAGGCTGGTGATGCTCACCTTTTCCTCGATGATGCTCTGGAGCTGGTCGATGCTCACACGCTCCTGCTCCATAGTGTCGCGGAAACGCAGAGTCACGGTGTTGTCCTTCAGAGTGTCGTAGTCCACAGTCACGCAGTAAGGAGTGCCCACAGCGTCCTGGCGGCGATAGCGCTTGCCGATGGTGTCCTTCTCGTCGTAGTGAGTGTTGAAGTGGAACTTGAGGTTGTTGACAATCTCACGAGCCTTCTCTGGCAGTCCGTCCTTCTTAACAAGCGGCATGACAGCGAGCTTGGTAGGAGCCAATGCTGGTGGCAACAGCAGCACAACACGTGTCTCGCCATTCTCCAGTTTCTCCTCGCGATAAGAGTGGCACATGATGCTGAGGAACATGCGGTCCACACCGATAGAGGTCTCGATGACATACGGAGTGTACGACTCCTTGGTCTGCGGGTCGAAGTATTTGATTGAACGACCCGAGAACTTCTCGTGCTGCGAGAGGTCGAAGTTGGTGCGGCTGTGTACGCCCTCCACTTCCTTGAAGCCGAATGGCATGCGGAACTCGATGTCGGTAGCAGCGTTGGCATAGTGTGCGAGCTTCTCGTGGTCGTGGAAACGATAGTTCTCAGCGCCGAAGCCGAGGTTCTGATGCCACTTCATACGAGTCTCCTTCCAGTTCTTGAAGTAGTCGAGCTCAGTGCCTGGCTTAACGAAGAACTGCATCTCCATCTGCTCAAACTCGCGCATACGGAAGATGAACTGACGTGCAACAATCTCGTTGCGGAATGCCTTACCAATCTGTGCAATGCCGAACGGAATCTTCATACGTCCAGTCTTCTGCACGTTGAGATAGTTGACAAAGATGCCCTGTGCAGTCTCTGGGCGGAGATACACCTTGCTTGAGCCATCGGCTGTAGAACCCATCTCGGTAGAGAACATGAGGTTGAACTGACGCACGTCGGTCCAGTTCTTAGTGCCGCTGATTGGGTCAACAATCTCCTCGTCCTCGATAATCTGCTTCAGTTCGGCGAGGTCTGGACCCTGCATAGCCTGAGTGTAGCGCTCGTGCAGAGCGTCGCGCTTCTGCTGGTGCTCTATCACGCGACCATTAGTAGCGCGGAACTGAGCCTCGTCAAACGAATCGCCGAAGCGCTTGCGAGCCTTGGCAATCTCCTTCTCTATCTTCTCGTCATACTTGGCAATCTGGTCCTCGATGAGCACATCGGCACGATAGCGTTTCTTCGAATCGCGGTTGTCAATGAGAGGGTCGTTGAATGCGTCCACGTGTCCGCTTGCCTTCCAGATAGTCGGGTGCATGAAGATGGCAGAGTCGATGCCCACGATGTTCTCGTGCAGCAATACCATGCTCTTCCACCAATATTCCTTGATGTTGTTCTTGAGTTCTACACCGTTCTGTCCGTAGTCGTACACTGCGCCCAGGCCGTCATAAATCTCGCTGCTTGGGAATACGAAACCATACTCCTTGCAGTGACTAACGATTTTCTTGAAAACGTCTTCTTGTGCCATTTTTGTATATGTTTTTGTTATTCTATATTACTAAAATTACAGCCTATATACTATATAACGAGTATAATAGGCTGCAAAGTTACGCTTTTTTGGCTGATTTTCTATCGTTTATGGAGTTAAATGTTATGAAACATTACTTCACGGCGATGCACTCCACCTCCACGAGGGCGTTCTTGGGCAGTGTCTTCACAGCCACTGCAGAGCGTGCCGGGAACGGCTGAGTGAAGAATTCGGCATACACCTCGTTCATCGCTCCGAAGTTGTCCATGTCGCTCAGGAATACAGTTGTCTTGACAACGTGTGCCAGGTCGGTGCCTGCCTCCTCAAGTATGTGCTTTGCATTGGTGAGCGACTGGCGTGTCTGCTCCTTGATGCCGCCCTCGGCAAAGTTGCCAGTAGCAGGGTCGATGGGCAGCTGACCCGATGCGAATACCATGCCGCCAGCCTCAATAGCCTGTGAGTATGGGCCGATAGCAGCGGGAGCGTTGTTTGTGCTAATCTGTTTGTTCATAAGAAATATTTTTTATTAAACATTCAATTTTATCCTACAAAGACAATGCAAAAGTACGTAAAAGTTCCGACATATCAACATGTGAGTTGCAACATTCACTTTTTTTTTGTACTTTTGCGTGTTGACAAATCGCACACACATTTAACCCACACCACGACGCAATTATGGATGACGATATAAAAGACAATTTGAACGAAGAGAATGTAACAAACGAAGAATCTGCTACTGCCGACACTTCGACCCCATCAGGGCACTCCGACTACAAACCCGTGAATCGTTTTGACGCTTCTGCCGTGCATCATCTCAGCGGAATGTATCAAAACTGGTTTCTCGACTATGCCTCCTATGTGATACTTGAGCGTGCCGTCCCCCACATCGAGGACGGACTCAAACCTGTGCAACGACGCATCCTCCACTCGATGAAGCGCATGGACGACGGACGATTCAACAAGGTGGCGAATATTGTGGGACATACCATGCAGTTTCACCCTCACGGCGACGCCTCCATAGGCGACGCTTTGGTGCAGATGGGACAGAAGGACTTGCTGGTGGACTGTCAGGGCAACTGGGGTAACATCCTCACCGGCGACCGTGCTGCTGCCCCACGATACATTGAGGCACGCCTTTCCAAGTTTGCTCTCGACGTGGTGTTTAATCCTAAGACCACCGAATGGCAACTCTCTTACGACGGACGCAACAAGGAGCCTATCACGCTCCCGGCTAAGTTTCCGCTTCTGCTTGCGCAGGGTGCGGAGGGCATTGCCGTGGGATTGAGTTCCAAGATTATGCCCCACAACCTGGTCGAGATATGCGATGCCGCCATTCACTATCTGCGTGGCGAGGAGTTTCAGCTCTATCCCGACTTCCCTACGGGCGGTTCTATCGACGTTGCCCGATACAACGACGGACAGCGTGGCGGCATGATCAAGGTGCGTGCCAAGATAGAGAAGCTCGACTCTAAGACCATCGTCATCCGTGAGATACCCTACTCCAAGACCACCACAACCCTCATCGACTCCATTCTCAAGGCTATTGACAAGGGCAAGATTAAGGCTAAGAAGGTGGACGACAACACAGCTGCCGAGGTAGAGATACAGGTGCATCTGGCTCCGGGCGTTTCGTCCGACAAGACTATTGACGCTCTGTATGCTTTCTCCGACTGCGAGATCAATATTTCGCCCAACTGTTGTGTCATCGAGGACAACAAACCGTGCTTCCTCACGGTGAGCGACGTGCTGCGCCACTCCACCGACACCACCATGGGACTGCTGCGCAAGGAGTTGCAGATACGCAAGTCCGAACTTGAGGAGCAGCTCTTCTTCTCGTCATTAGAGCGTATATTCATCGAGGAGCGCATCTACAAGGAGCGCAAGTTCGAGCAGTCGAAGTCGCAAGACGAGGTAGTGGAGTTTATCGACTCCAAGCTTGAGCCATTCAAGAATCAGATATTCCGTGTGCCTGCCAACACCACCTCTAAGGAGAGCAAGGTGGAGCAGGAGATGGTGGAATATTCGTTCCACCGCGACATCACACGCGACGACATACTGCGCCTGCTCGAAATAAAGATGCAGCGCATCCTGAAGTACAACAAGGACAAGGCCGACGAGCTGATAGCTCGCATCAAGGCTGAGCTTGCCGACATCGAGTACGACTTGGCTCACATGACCGACGTCACCATAAACTGGTTTAAGTTCATTCGCGACAAGTATGGCAAGGACTATCCGCGCCGCACCGAGATAAAGAGCTTCGACACTATCGAGGCTTCTAAGGTGGTGGAGGCTAACCAGAAACTCTACATCAATCGCCAGGAAGGATTCATCGGCACCGGACTCAAGAAGGACGAGTTTGTGTGCAACTGCTCCGACATCGACGACATCATCGTCTTCTTCAAGGACGGCAAGTACAAGATGGTGCATGTGGCTGACAAGATATTCGTGGGCAAGAACATTCTGCACGTACAGGTGTTCAAGAAGAATGACAAGCGCACCATATATAATGTGGTCTATCGCGACGGCAAGGCAGGGGCTGCATACATCAAGCGTTTCTTTGTGCCTACCATGACCGTGGGCAAGGACTACGACCTGACACAGGGCACGCCTGGTTCGCGAGTGCTCTACTTCACAGCCAATCCCAACGGCGAGGCAGAGGTGATAAAGGTGACACTCGAAGCCAATCCTAAGCTCAAGAAGATATTCATCGACAAAGACTTCTCCGAGATAGCCATCAAGGGACGCACGTCGAAGGGCAACCTTGTGACACGCAACCCCATACATCGCATCGGACTGAAGAGTCATGGACACTCTACGTTGGGCGGTCGCAAGGTGTGGTACGACCCCGATGTCAATCGTCTCAACTACGACGAACACGGCAGATTGCTCGGCGAGTTTTTCGACGACGACTCCATACTCGTGGTGCTCGACGACGGCAACTTCTACATATCGACATTCGATGCCAACAACCACTACGAGAACAACATCAAGATAATAGAGAAGTGGGACCCCGACAAGGTGTGGACTGCCGTGCTCTTCGACAACGACAACGACGACTATCTCTATCTGAAGCGATTCCGCATGGAGGCTACCAAGCGTCTGCAAAACTACGTGGGCGACAACCCCAAGAGTCGCCTCTTGCTGCTCACCGACACCGTCTATCCGCGCATCGAAGTGGACTATGCCCCGACAGTGGCTCCCGACGGTTCGACAACGCAGCGCCCGCCTATAGAAATAGACGCCGAGGAGTTTATCGCAGTCAAGGGATTCAAGGCTAAGGGCAAGCGTGTCACCACGCTCGACGTGGCTGACGTCAAGGAGCTTGAACCTACACGATTCCCCGAACCCGACGAGGAGGACGCCTCTGACGACGATGCACAGGAAGAAGAAGTGGAGAATCTCGACCCCGATGCAGGCAAGAGTCAGCAGCAGGTGATAGACGAAATGACCGGACAGCTAAACATTTTCACTGAGCATGAGGATTTTTAAACTAATAGTTGCCGTCCTCTGTGTCTGCCTGTCGACAGCTGTGTCAGCACACGACGGCAATGCTACGGACAGCATCGCGCATGCTGCCAAGGGGCAGCCGCTTAGAACCAACGCCTTGATGATAGGCGTTGGCACCAACAATATGCTCGACACCTATCTCTCGCCAGAGAAATATCGTGGCATCGACCTGCGCTTCATATCGCACACACGCCGCGAGCGCGACGGTTCGCCGTGGATGCAGCAGCTACAGCACGAGGGCAACATCGCCTATGCCGACAACCGTTCGGGTAATGGTGGCGAGATGGCTGGTGGCTACACCTTTCGCTACTCGTTGCTACGCAAGTGGGACGTCAGTCTGTGGCACCATCCGTTGAGGCTCATCGCCGGAGGCACAGCTGCCGCAAACGCTGGCTTCATATACAACGTACGCAATGGCAACAACCCAGCCAACGCACGCCTCTCGCTGCAAGTTGAGCCAACCATTGGCTTCGACTATCCCATAGGCAGGGCGAGTCACACGCGCGGCATCAACTTCAATCATGAGAGTTGCGCCCGCTTCCCCATAGTTCTCCACTACGAGGCATCCGTCCCGATGTTTGGCATCATGTTCTCGCCCAACTACGGACAGTCCTATTACGAGATATTCAATCGTGGCAACTACGACCACAACTGTGTGCCCACCACCTTCGGTTCCACACCATCGTTGCGCCAGATGCTCACCGTCGACCTAAGACTCGCTCACACCACATGGCGCATCGGCTATCTCGGCACCTACGAGCAGTCGCATGTCAACAACCTCAAGACACATATCTACACCCACTCATTGGTGATAGGAGTGGTGAAGAGGTTTAGGACCATTAGACTATAATATAGCCCCCATTAGACTATAATAAATACATATAGATTCTGATGTAAATGATTAGATTCTAATAAAGTTTTTGATTTTCATCTGCCATCTGCCATAAAAAGGCTTTTGGGTGGTGTAATTTACTGAAAATCAATTATGTATATAGGATGGTATATTCCTCGCAAAGGCATGAATATACCATCCTATGTGCCATGCCAACGCCCCCATCTGCCATAATAAAAATAGGAGGTTCGGTTCGGAGAGCCTATCAAACAAGCCCAGTTAGCAATGCAAACAAGCCTTAGTTGCAATGCAAACAAGCCTTAGTTGCGATGCAAACAAGCCTTAGTTGCAATGCAAACAAGCCTTAGTTGCGATGCAGGAAAAGTGTTACTGAAACGCTTTACGTTATGGCAGATGAACCGCTGAGGCTGGCAGATAGAATGGCACATTCAATCATTATTTTTCCATCTGCCAGCCTTTATATTGCTGATACTTAGTGGTTTGCGCCAAATCGTGGTAGATTGGCACTTAAAATCATCAAACTTATTCGGCAATACAGATAGTTACACGGTTTTCGGCAGCACTTCCAAATGGCTGTACAGTATCGCCTTTATGGTCAAGGATGATACGACTGGCTGCAATGCCTTTATCCTGTAAAGCCTTAGCAACAGCTTCGGTGCGTTTCTTAGATATACGTTTGTTTATGGCAGCTGTACCAGTCTGTTTGTCGGCATAACCGCAGAGCGTTACCTTAGCGTCACTATGTTGCTTCAAGTAAGATACAAGACTTTCAATCTTGTTCTGCTCTGAAGAAGCAATCACAGCCGAGTTGATACGGAAGAATATATTCTGTGTCATTGTTTCTACTTCCTTTGCTTTAACAGGAGCCGGCTCTTCTTTCACCTCCTGCACGTGCTGTTCTACTGGAGCAGCTGGGGTTGTTGCTGCTTGAGTAGGTTCGTAGTATACGGGCGCTGCTTTCTTGTGAGTCTTTCCAAGCTTGAAAGTGAAGCCAGCTAATGCATTAAACTGCCAATCGGCATTATTAGCTTTCTTCGAGTTGTATTTATCAGTCAGCATATTGCCGTTTACTTCGATGTTGAAGTATACACGATCGCTCAATCGAATGTTGCTACCTAAGCCAAAACGACCTACTACACTTACCTTTTTATCACGCCAAAGATACTCTAACTTATTTCCTGCATCACTCAATTCTACAGCTTCATCGTTGTTGAATCTGCCATTAATGCCTACTCCGGCAAATAGGTAAGCATTAAAAACGCGCTTATGGTTATAGCCCCCGAACAAATTAGTCAGGTCGAGTGTAGCATCTACATTACCCTGTAGATAATTATATTTATATACGGTTTTCGGGTTAACCCAAGCACCTTTGGCTTCCCAGCCAGAAAGACCAGCGCGTGCTCCCCACAACGGTGTGAACTGGTAGCCTGCATATATAGCGGCTGCCGGTGAAATAAGGTCGCCGAATTTTGATTCGCCCACAGTATGCGAAGCTCCAGCCTGTACCTGCATGTACCAATGCGGATTAAAATCTGCCTTTCCTTCTTCTTTGTTCTGAAGGTTTCCATCTCCTGTTTGTGCCATAGCTGTAATTGTACTCAGCCCAAGTACAAGTGCAGTCAAATTTCTTCTTAGTCTCATAATTTAGTTATTATAGATGATACATATAATAGACTTGTGTATTCATAAAGCAAAGATAAGAAATAATTCTTTACAAAGTGTTGTTTGTTTCGTTTTTTTATTCAATTTGTTATAAGTCATGCCATACTCATGACAGATGAATACGTGATGCAAACAAGGATTAATATAGAAAATAGCGGCGATTTACAATAAATTCAATGAAATTAAAGTGATTGTTGTCTTTTGATAAATATAAATGTTCTATTTCATGAAACTTTATTATCTTTGCATAGAACTTTATTATTTCTATAATAGTATGGCTAAATTAAATCGCATAAAAGCAGTACTATTAACGAATCATGTAAAAAATAATAAAATTACCAAGTATTAATAAAAATATAATTCGTCTATTATATGGGGAATATACTTACAGCTATAAAATCCATTGTAGCAACTTCATCTTTGGATGTTATTGGAAATCCAAATGATGTTATACATAATAGAGCTAATCAGATGGGTGCGGCTCTTGAAGATTATGTGAAAAATGCTTTTGCTAATTGCTTAGGTCAAAGTACAAGAGAGATTAAATATGCAAGAAGTCAAACCTTTTCATACTTAGGAAATAACAGCAATCCACCTGACGCAATGTTGATAGGAAGTGATGCGATTGAAATAAAGAAATTGGAATCACTTGGAACTTCACAGCTACAATTAAACAGTAGTTATCCAAAAAATAAACTTTATCCTGACAATCCCAAAATTTCTAGCACATGCCGTACATGTGAAGAGTGGGATGAGAAAGACATGCTATATGTTGTCGGACAAGTTGAAAATCAAGAGCTACATAATCTGTTTTTTATATACGGCGATTTATATTGTGATTCTCATGAAGTTTATGAAAACGTTGAAAATGTAATCAAAAAAGGGTTACATTCGCTAGAAGGAGTCGAATTTGCTGAAACAAAAGAACTTGCAAGAGTTAATAAAGTTGACCATCTTGAAATATCCGACCTTCGAGTAAGAGGAATGTGGTTAATCAAATCACCGTTCCTTCAGTTCGACTACCTCACCAAAGATATAAATGATTATAATTTCAAACTTGTCGCTCTAATTCCAGAGTATAAGTACTATAGTTTCGAAAATGTTGACGAATTTGAAGAGTTCTGCGAAGATAAAGGAGTTTCCATTTCAGATGAAAAAATAGAAGATCCTCAAAATCCCGCAAATTTAATAAATTCAAAACTCATAATATATCATTATTAAAATGCAATTAATTAGTTTGTTCTCAGGTGCAGGAGGTCTTGATAGAGGCTTCCATAATGCAGGTTTCCGTACTGTGGTAGCCAACGAGTTTGATCCCAAGATTTGCCCGACATTCAAGGCGAATTTCCCAGATACACACCTTATTGAAGGTGATATACGTAATGTCAAAGAAAGTGAGTTTCCAGAAAATGTTACAGGTATAATTGGTGGTCCTCCATGTCAGTCGTGGAGTGAAGCTGGCACTTTAAAGGGCATTGAAGATGCCCGAGGACAACTGTTCTATGAATATATCAGAATACTTAAGGCTACACAGCCTCTTTTCTTTGTAGCAGAGAATGTATCAGGAATGTTAGCGAAACGTCATTCTGAGGCAGTTGATGGTTTTATGCGTCTCTTTGATGAAGCTGGTTATGATGTAAATCTTAAAATGTTGAACGCCAATGACTATGATTGCCCAGAAGATAGAGATCGAGTATTTTATATAGGCTTTAGGAAAGACTTGAATATTCATGATTTCGAATACCCAACACCTTGTGAACATAAGCCAACACTCCGTGAGTGTATTTGGGATTTGAAGGACAATGTTATTCCAGCCCTTGAAAAGAACAAGACTAATGGGAATAAATGTTTTGTTCCTAATCACGAATATTTTATTGGTGCCTATTCTCCAATATTTATGTCTCGCAATAGAGTTAGAGGTTGGGATGAACCCGGTTTTACAGTACAGGCAAGTGGACGTCAATGTCAGCTACATCCTCAAGCTCCTAAAATGATTAAGGTTGAAAAGAACAAGCAGATTTTTGTACCTGGTCAGGAACATTTATATAGAAGAATGTCAGTCCGTGAAGTAGCAAGAGTTCAGACTTTTCCTGATAATCATGTTTTCCTTTATTCTGATGTTAATATGGGATATAAGATGATAGGTAATGCTGTACCCGTAAATCTTGCATATCATGTAGCATTGAGTATTCGTGCTGCACTTGACAAACATGACATAAACTATCAAGACTAATATGAACATTGTTTCACTTTTTGCTGGGTGTGGTGGGCTTGATCTCGGTTTTGAAAAAGCAGGGTTCAATGTTGTGTGGGCAAATGAGTTTGATGAATCAATTCATGAAACATATCGACTCAATCATCCTAAAACAATATTGAATACCAATGATATACGCACGCTTACGGGTAATGACATACCTGATTGTGATGGCATCATAGGTGGACCGCCATGTCAAGCATGGAGTGAAGGAGGTAAGCAGTTAGGATTGGAAGATTCTCGTGGTATATTATTTCTTGACTATATTCGTATAGTAAAGGATAAGAAACCAAAGTTCTTTGTTATAGAAAACGTTCAAGGTATTCTTGACGATAAACATAAAAAGTCTTTGTCCAGTTTCATGAGAATATTACATGCCGCTGGATATCGGATTACTTATGAATTACTAAATGCAGCGGATTACAAGATACCTCAGGATAGGTTTCGCGTTTTCTTTATTGGAATACGTAATGATTTGACAAACAAGTATGTATTTCCAAATGCCGTTAGTGCGACACCAATAACTTTAAAACAGGCCATTGGAGATATAACCGAACAACCTAGATACTATTGTGATAATATAGTTGAAAGTGAACATCCGAGTCGAATGAATCACGATGTTTATACTGGTGCTTATGATGCAAAGTATATGGCAAGGAATAGAGTACGTGGATGGGATGAAACTTCATTTACAATACAAGCTCAGGCAAGAAATGCACCACAGCATCCTCAAGCTCCTAAGATGACATTTGTATCTTCTTTCCAAAGAGTATTTGCAAGAGGATATGAACACTTGTATAGAAGGTTGAGCGTCAGAGAATGTGCAAGGATTCAAACATTCCCTGACAATTTTCGCTTTGTTTATAAAGATGTGAAGAATGGCTATAAAATGGTTGGAAATGCCGTACCTCCAAGATTGGCATGGTATCTTGCTATTCAAATGAAGAAGGCTTTCTCTGATGTTTTTTAAAGTTAAATTTTATAGAGGTTATGATACAATCAAAAAAATATCGCTCAAGAATAAAAACTTGAGCGATATTTTTTTTGATTGTGTATCTATTTGTCTACATGTGTAGCCCAAAACAGTTTGTCCATGATCTCGTAACGCTTCTCCATGTCTGGGTTCTGCTTTACAAATGTGTTTACGTCAATTTGCAGGACGGGAGCAACTGATTTGCCGTTTGTTGTAGGCCAATCCACTAGACCGATGCCGTTGGGATTGCCAGTCTTCACGAAGTTGACATAGTAGTTGCTGAATATGTCGGACACGATGTAGTCTTCTGTCTGCCAGTCGAATACACGGTTAGTGGGCAGTGTGCCCATGGCATACTCGATGTCGGCAGAGTGTACGGCACCGCTTGCCAATCCAGCCACGTTGCTATTGCCCACCATGGCAGGACGTGGATGACAGTAGCGATAGCGATAGACCGGTTGTCCGCTAGTGAGCTTGTGCATATTGCCCCACTTCCAAGTGGAGTAGTCGAGGAAGAAGTCACCACCTATGTCGTTGCCAGGCTGCCCCTTCACGTCGGCGTCGGTGTTGAGACCATAGAGTTTGAAGAGTTCGTCGGTAGAGTCGCCAAAGACTGTTTGTATAGCTTTCTTCATATTCTCCACCGTAGGAGCTTTGCCACCAAGAATATAAGAAGCGTCTGCTTCCAGATTGTTGCCACCGATGAGCAAAGGCACCTTGGTCTGCTCGCCACCTGCAAACACGTCGTAAGGTTGCTTTGTCCAGAAGTATCCGTCGATGTTGTATATTAGTGCATTCCTTCCGCTTGCCTTTTTCAGCAGTTCTTCGGCAGGCATGGCACGCATCTCCTTTATGTTCTTGCAACCAATCTTCTTGGTTATTT
This sequence comes from uncultured Prevotella sp., assembly GCA_934183355.1. Classification (GTDB taxonomy): domain Bacteria; phylum Bacteroidota; class Bacteroidia; order Bacteroidales; family Bacteroidaceae; genus Prevotella. The sequence goes on along the minus strand of CAKPST010000032.1, from coordinate 4,639 downwards.
CCACGCCCTTTGCCTCAGCCTCTTTGAGAGTGGCTATCTTATACATTCCTAACACCGAACCACTCGATCCCATAGCTTGGGCAAACAGTCCTTGACACAAAGGCGAAGCCATGAGCGCACTTATAGACATTGAGCCAGCCGACTCGCCCACGATAGTGATGCGGTTGGGGTCGCCACCAAATGCTGCGATATTGTTCTTTATCCATTTGATGGCAGCCACCTGGTCGAGAAAACCATAGTTGCCCGAGCCTTTATAAGACGTCTCCTTAGAGAGTTGCGGATGTGTGAAGTAGCCGAAGATGCCCTCGCGGTAGTTGGCAGTCACGGAGATGATACCCTTGCGTGCCATAGCGTCGCCAGCATAGCGATATTCGCTGCCACTACCACACATCAGTCCGCCACCATTGAAGTAGATGAGCACTGGCAAGTGCTCATTCATAGTCTTTGCTGGAGTCCAGATATTGAGATATAGGCAGTCTTCGCTCATCTCCTTAGTTCCGAAGTTCATATCGCCGAAAAGGTTTTCCTGCATCGGGTTAGGTCCAAATTCCTTGGCTTGGCGCACGCCCTGCCATTTTTCTACAGGCTGTGGAGCCTTCCAGCGAAGTTCGCCAACTGGAGGAGCAGCAAAAGGCACTCCCTTGAATGTTTTAATGCCTGACAGATTGATGCCTTCGAGTGTACCCTCGGCAACGTTTACTCTTGTAGATTGCTGTGCAAACAATATTCCCGTGAATAGTGTTAGCACGAATGTAAGTAATGATTGTCTCATTGTATATGATTGTTTAGTAATAATCTGCAAATTTATCATTTTTAGTTAAGATAAAGAGTATTTGGAGCTAATTTATGTATTTAATACACAAATAATAATTAGAATAATCAATGTTATATTCGCAGAAAATCAATAACTTTGCATATTAGACAATTAAACTCATTACTATGGGCAAATATATCCATGAAGTATATGGAAGCATTGAGCAGGTTGAAAAACTTATACAAGAATAAATACTGATGACATATAACACTTTGTGCCGCAATATTATTGTGGTTTTTATGGCTGTGTTCGCTCTTGTGTCTTGTGTCGACGAGGAGGAATATGCCGACAATCCGCGGGGCAACTTCGAGGCTCTGTGGAAGATTATTGACGAGCACTACTGTTTCTTCGACTATAAGAAGGAGCAGTATGGACTCGACTGGGACATGACTTATGAGAAATATGCGCGTCAGATAGATGGGGGGATGACGGAGGCGCAGCTGTTTGAGGTGTTGGGCAATATGCTCGGCGAACTGCGCGACGGACATGTCAACATGTATTCGTCGTGGGACGTGGCTCGCAACTGGTCGTGGTACGAGGACTATCCTGCCAATGTCAGCGACACGCTGCTGCGACGATACCTTGGCACCGACTACCGCATAGCTTCAGGTATGCGCTATCGACGTCTTGACGATAATGTGGGCTATTTGAGATGTCCGTCGTTTGCCAACGGCATCGGCGCTGGCAACCTCGACGACATACTGATGTATCTTGCCCCGTGCAACGGACTCATCATCGACCTACGCGACAATAGCGGCGGACTCATTACGACTGCCGAAGAACTTGCAGCCAGATTCACCAACAAGGAACTGCTTGTGGGGTATATGCAGCACAAGACGGGCAAGGGACACTCCGATTTCTCGCAGATGGAGGAGCAACGGCTCAAGCCAGGCAAGGGACTGCGTTGGCAGAAACGCGCTGTGGTGCTGACCAATCGCTCGGTGTATAGCGCTGCCAACGAGTTTGTCAAGTATATGAAATGTTGCCCTAATGTCACCGTCGTAGGCGACCGCACTGGTGGTGGAGCTGGTATGCCTTATTCAAGCGAACTGCCCAACGGTTGGGGTATACGTTTCTCGGCATGCCCTATGTACGACAAGGATGGGCAGTCAACAGAGTTTGGCATCGAACCCGACTACAATGTAAGCCTCTCGCAGACCGACTTGCTGCGTGGCGAAGACACTATTATTGAATATGCAAGACAGTTGCTGAAGTAACTGTAAGGATAAAAACACACGCACAAATTGAAACCAACATTCCAACTCATTGCACTTCTCGCCATAGCCTTTGTGATTTTTGTGGGCTACTTCAAGGTGCCCGACTATGTGGCTGACGCTGTGCATCTGAAACAGATAGGGCAGATAGCTGACATTGTAGCCGACGTAGAAGGTGACGACAGCATAGCCGCTAATGCCGACACTATACAGGCTGAGCCAGTTGACACAGCCAAGCAGCGCTTGCTGCTCTTCGGCGACTCAATGAGCCAGTTGCTCGCATTGCGTCTGAGCGACTATGCCAATCAGAACGGACATCATCTGACGTGCGTCACATGGAACGGTTCGGGTACACGCCAGTGGGCGCAGACCGACTCGCTCAACTTATATATGCGTCAGGTGCACCCAACGCATGTGTTCGTATGCCTCGGCAGCAACGAGCTTTATTCTGCCGACATGAAGAACATACGCCGACGTGCTGAGATGATAGTGGCTAAGATAGGCAATGTGCCGTTCACATGGATTGGTCCGCCCAACTGGATGGAGGACAAGGGTATCAACGATATGTTGCAGTCGGAGCTGGGCAAGCGCCACTACTTCATGACACGTGGCATGACGCTCGACCGTCAAGAGGACGGACGCCATCCCACACGTCACGGTGGTGTGGTGTGGATGGACAGCATAGTGGCATGGATGAATAGCGGAAAGGCAGCACACGCATTTAGACTCGACAAACCCGTGAAGCGCAACGCACGCTATCGTCAGATATTCCTCGGCGAGAAGCCTAAGAAAGACAAGCCGACAGAGAATGCCGACTCTGTACATGCCACGACACCTACCGACCACGTGACGGCTGAGCCTGCAACCGATATGAAGAAAGAAGAAACAACAACTGAATAAAAAAACGACAACAGTCGACATTACATGGACTATACCGACATACATTTTGAGGCTTTGCTGATAGGCTTCCTCGCCATATATACGCTCGTCAAGAGATGTTCGCGTACGGCAATGATGCTCTACACTATAGCCTTCAACCTCTACTTTGCCTATTGTCTCAACGGCAGCTTGATGTGGCTGTTGCCAGCCACGGCATGCTTCAACTATGCTATTGTACAGGAAATGCGATTGCGTGAGGGGCTTAATCGCAAGCTGTTGCTCGCCGTTGTGGTGGCAGCCGACCTCGGTGTGCTTGCCTACTTCAAGTATGCTACATTCATTCTCGACGATGTCATTGGCGTCATGCTGTCCACCAACTTCTCGCTGCGCTCCATCGCTCTGCCCGTAGGCATATCATTCTACACGTTTCAAGCCATCAGTTATGCCGTAGATGTATATCGACGGAGGTTTAATATGGATGTGACATTGATAGAATATTGCTTCTATCTGACGTTCTTTCCGCTGCTGCTCGCAGGTCCCATCACCCGTGCTGAGAATCTGATACCACGCCTGCGCCGCAACCATCAAGCCTCAAGCCGTATGATATGGGCAGGATTGTGGCTCATAATGCTCGGAGTGGTGAAGAAGCATGTGGTGGCAGACTATGTGGGACAGTTCACGTCGTGGGTGTTTGACGCACCTCAGACTTTCTCGGGCTTTGAGTGTATGGCAGCCATGCTCGGCTATCCAGTGCAGATATATCTCGACTTCTCGGGTTATAGCGACCTCAGCATTGGTGTAGCAGCTATACTCGGATTCTGGCTTCCCGACAACTTCAACTTCCCCTATCGCTCGCTCAGCCTCACCGAGTTCTGGCGACGTTGGCACATATCGCTATCTACATGGTTTCGCGACTATCTGTACATACCGCTTGGTGGCAACCGCCGAGGCACACTGCGCATGTATGCCAACAACTTTGTGACTATGCTTGTGGCAGGATTGTGGCACGGAGCGTCGTGGATGTTTGTGATTTGGGGCGCTCTGCATGGCATAGGACTCGCCGTGCACAAGTTTTTCAGTCGTCAGTTGGGGCTGAAGATACCATGCAATCCCTTCGGCAACGCCCTCAGTTGGCTTATCACTTACGTCTACGTATGCCTTGCATGGACCTTCTTTCGTGCCAAGGACATGAGCATAATCAGTGGTCTATATAACAAGGTGGCATCCGACTTCAGTTGGGACTATCTCGTTCCGTTTGTCACGGCACGTACAATGTGGACTGCATGTGTCGTAGTAGTCATGCTGTCCTATCTTGTCACCGAGCGCATGTACACCCGCATGCAGCTGCGCTTCATGACCCTGCCGTGGGCGGTGAAGCTGATATTGTTTGTCGTATGTATGCAGATAGCCGTAGAGGTGGCACAGGAAGATGTGCAACCATTCATCTATGGAGCATTCTAACGATAATGCAGCAAGATATAGATAAAAAATAAAAAGCATAAAAAAAGGATTCCATACACATGATGTGTATCAATACTCTGTTAATTCTAATGTAATCGTTTGAAAATGAGAGAGTTAATTAACGTAATATAACTAATAGAATTTGGTTAAGTGGCTGATTTTCAGTAACTTTATAGTTCTCTAAGCTCAAAGTTACATGACATCAGAACCACTCAACCAATATACGGAAATCTGCAGAGATGCTATCAAAAGTTCATCTGCAAAGTTAAGC
>CAKPST010000031.1 GCA_934183355.1 uncultured Prevotella sp. | reverse complement strand
CATGAGCACTCAGCGTGCTCTGTGTTAATAGCCGTTCTTTATTTTTTTAAGTTATAGACAGTGTTGCTTTATGCCTTAGCTATATAGTCGGCAATCCACTGACCAACCTCCTTTGTGCCATATTCGGCACCGCCATCAACCTGAATCTCTGGTGTGCGCACATTAGCATCGAGCGAAGCATCAACAGCCTTGCGAACAAGAGCACCCTCTTCGTTCAAACCGAAGTGCTCAAGCAGCATAGCGGCAGAAAGAATCTGAGCTACAGGGTTGGCGAGATTCTTGCCTGCAGCCTGTGGCCACGAACCATGCACTGGCTCGAAGAGTGGAGTGTGCTCGCCAAGAGAGCTTGACGGCTGCAAACCCATAGAACCTGTAATGCAAGATGTCTCGTCAGTAAGAATATCGCCAAAGGTGTTCTCGGTGACGATGACATCGAAGAAGCGTGGCTCGGTGAGAACACGCATTGAGGCGTTGTCGATGAACATATAGTCGGTTGTTACCTCAGGATACTGCGGCTCCATCTCTTTGGCAATCTGACGCCACAGACGCGACGAAGCGAGTACATTTGCCTTGTCCACTACGGTGAGATGCTTGTTGCGCTTCATGGCAAACTCAAAGGCAACCTTAAGAATGCGCTCTATCTCGGGACGTGTGTAGATGTCGGTGTCGTATGCCTTGTCATTGTCTTGAAACTTCTCGCCGAAATACATACCACCTGTGAGTTCGCGGATTACGACAAAGTCGGCACCCTTGAGCAATTCGTCCTTCAAGGGCGACTTGTGCAACAGACAGTCGAAAGTGGCAACAGGACGCACGTTAGCAAACAGTCCAAGCTTTTTGCGCATTGCGAGCAAACCCTGCTCTGGACGCACCTTGGCTGTAGGATCGTTGTCGAAACGTGGGTCGCCAACAGCAGCAAAGAGCACAGCGTCAGCATCCATACAAGTCTTGAAAGTGTCCTCTGGGAATGGGTCGCCAACTGCATCAATGGCGTGTGCACCACAGATAGCCTCGTTGAACGAGAACTCATGACCGAACTTCTCAGCCACAACCTTCATTACCTTTACACCCTCTTTCATAATCTCCGGTCCGATTCCATCGCCGGGGAGAACTGCTATATTTAATTTCATATTATATAAACTATTGTTTTTTTATTAGCTATTTTTATTGCCTACTCCACTATATTCAGCATTTTTATTGTTGCCTTGATTGCAGCCTCTGTCTGGTCGGCATCAAGTCCACGTGTGCGCAGAATCTTGTCGCCATTGCGCCATGTTATCACTGTCTGCACGAGAGCATCTGTCCTTCCACCAGGCGGTATGGACACGGCGTAATTCTCAAGCACTGGGAACGAACGTCCAAGGCGTTCGCGGTAAATCTTGCGCATAGCCTTAACAAATGCGTCATACTGACCATCACCCAAAGCATTGTCCTCATACTGCTGACCATTAATTTCTACCTTCACACTCGCCATTGGGCGCAGTCCGTAGGCAAGCGACACCATATAGCTGACAAGCTTCACCTTATCCTCGGGTGCCGAGTGCTTGAGCACGTCGCTTACGATAAATGGTAAGTCGTCCTGTGTCACCATTTCCTTGCGGTCGCCCAGTTCGGTGATGCGCTGTGTCACACGGCGTGTTTGCTCGGGAGTCAGCTCCAAACCGAGTTCCTCCAAGTTTCGGGCAATATTAGCCTTACCACTATTCTTTCCCAAAGCATATTCGCGCTTACGTCCGAAACGCTCAGGCACAAGGTCGTTGCAATAGAGATTGTTCTTGTTGTCGCCGTCAGCATGAACGCCAGCCACCTGTGTGAAGACATTTTCACCCACAATAGGTTGGTTTGGAGCCACGGCAATACCAGAATAGCCTTCCACAAGACGACTTATCTCACCAAGACGATCTTCGCGTACACCCGTCTCCATGTGTAGTTGATCCTTCAATATAGCCTGCACACTTGCAAGCGGAGCGTTGCCGCAACGCTCACCCAGTCCGTTCACGGTGACATGTAATCCACGAGCACCACCTTTGACGGCAGCTAAAGAGTTGCCAACGGCAAGGTCGTAATCGTTGTGAGCGTGGAAGTCGAAGTGGGCAGACGGATAACGCTCGGTCATCTTACCGAAGAACTCTGTCACCTGCATCGGATTGAGAATGCCCAATGTATCGGGCAAGAGGAAACGACGCACACCACTCTCAACAAGTGCGTCCATCATCTGATAGACATATTCAGGCGAATCCTTCATGCCACTGCTCCAATCCTCAAGATACAGGTTGACAGCGATGTCCTTCTGTGCCGCATAGGCAAGCGAGCGATAGATGTCGTCGATATGCTCCTCTGGAGTCTTCTTGAGCTGCTGTGTGCAATGCTTGAGCGAACCCTTAGCCAAAAGATTCATCACTCGGCAACCACACTCGTCAATCCAATCAATCGACTTGTGTCCGTCAACAAAACCGAGCACCTCTACCCTATTTAGCTTGCCCACACTCGCCGCATAACGACAAATCATACGTACGGCATCCTTCTCGCCCTCAGACACTCTGGCAGATGCCACCTCAATGCGGTCGACATTAACGTCGCCGAGGAGCATACGTGCCATCATCAATTTTTCGTGAGGAAGGAACGACACGCCACTCGTCTGCTCGCCGTCGCGCAGCGTGGAGTCCATTATTTCAATTTTCCTTACTGCTTCTGTTCCCATGTTTCCACCTTATCTCTGTTCTGGACAAGGAAGTCGACATCATCCAATCCGTTCTCCAGACAATGCTTCTTGTATCCGTTTATCTCAAAATGCTCACTGCGACCTGTGGCGAGGTTGGTGACTGTCTGGTTGGGCAGGTCGACACGCACCTCTGTATTATGGTCGCGGTCGATACTCTCAAACAGTTCCTTGAGGAAAGGCTCACTCACCACAACTGGCAACACAAGATTGTTAAGCTCATTGTTCTTGTGGATGTCAGCAAAGAACGAACTAATAACCACACGGAATCCTGCTCCGGCAATAGCCCAAGCGGCATGTTCTCGCGATGAACCAGATCCGAAGTTCTTACCAGCCACCAGAATGACACCGCTGTATGATGGGTCGTTCATCACAAAGTCGGGCTTCGGCGTGCCATCAGCATTGTATCGCCAGTCGCGGAAGAGGTTGTCGCCCATGCCCTCTTTGTCGATTGCCTTAAGGAATCGGGCGGGGATTATCTGGTCGGTATCCACATTCTCAAGCGGAAGTGGAATGCAAGTGGAAGTTATGACGTTGAATTTCTGTTTCATTTTTCGTATATTGTTTTTATTTTTGTTTACAAGAGTTCTCTCGGGTCGGTTATCACTCCCGTCACAGCCGCAGCTGCTGCAACCAGTGGCGAGGCAAGAATAGTGCGTGAGCCAGGTCCCTGTCGTCCCTCAAAGTTGCGGTTGGATGTCGACACAGACAACTTGCCTGCCGGAATCTTGTCGTCATTCATAGCCAAGCAAGCCGAACAGCCCGGCTGTCGGATTTCAAATCCTGCCTCTTCAACAATCTTATCTATGCCTTCTTCGCGAATCTGCTTGTCCACAAGCCACGAACCAGGCACAAGCCATGCTGTCACGCCATCAGCCTTGTGCTTGCCCTTGACGATGGAAGCAAATGCACGGAAGTCCTCAATGCGTCCGTTGGTGCAAGCTCCAAGGAAAACATAGTCTATCTTCTTGCCGAGAAGTTTCTCGCCTGGTTCAAACTGCATGTATTTCAGACTCTTCTTGAATGAAGCCTGTCCCTCCTCGTCAATGGTGTCGAGCATAGGTATTGACTCGGTGATACCGATTCCCATGCCAGGATTGGTGCCATAGGTGATACGTGGCTCGATGTCGGCAGCGTCGAATGTAAGTTCCTTGTCAAACACGGCATCGTCGCCACTCTTCAGCGTCTTCCAATATGCCACAGCCTTGTCCCATTCCTCGCCCTTAGGCGCATACTCGCGACCCTTGATATACTCGAATGTCTTCTCGTCGGGAGCAACGAATCCACCACGTGCTCCCATCTCGATAGAGAGATTGCAGAGTGTCAGACGGCCCTCCATCGACAGGTCGCTCACCACGTCGCCAGCATACTCAACAAAAAAACCGGTTGCACCCGAAGTGGTGAGTTGGCTCATCAAATACAGCGCAACGTCCTTGGCAGTGACACCCTTAGAGAGTTTGCCATTGATATTTATGCGCATCGACTTGGGCTTGCTCTGAAGAATACACTGCGAAGCCATCACCATCTCTACCTCAGAAGTTCCAATACCAAATGCCACAGCTCCCATAGCTCCATGAGTGGAAGTGTGCGAATCGCCACAAACGATGGTCATTCCAGGCAGTGAGAGTCCTTTCTCTGGTCCAACAACGTGGATGATACCATTGTCCTTGGAGTTCATTGCAAAGTGAGCGACACCGAAGTCCTTAGCGTTCTTGGCAAGTGTGTCGACCTGTCGCTTTGATACGGGGTCCTCAATGGGCTTATCCTGGTCGTGTGTAGGGGTATTATGGTCGGGCATGCAGAATATGTGGTCGGGACGGAACATCTTAAGTCCACGGGCACGCATTCCTGCGAATGCCTGTGGCGAGGTTACCTCATGACAGTAGAGGCGGTCGATGTAGAGCTGTGTGGGACCGTCTTTAACGGTCTGCACAACATGCTTGTCCCAGATTTTGTCAAATAGTGTATTCATTATTATTGTATATTTAAGTTATCTGTATTGTATTTTTATCTTGATTTTCTTATTTTAAAAGGCTTCTTACTTCACATGAAACTTGTTGATGCAGTCGATATAAGCCTCAACAGATGCCGACACGATGTCGGTGTTGGCGCCAAATCCGTAGTAGACACTACCATCGTACTCCACCTGCATATGAACCTTACCTACATCGTCTGAACCCTTGGAGATAGCCTGTATGGTGAATTCCTTGAGCGTCATTTGCTTCTGAATTATCTTCTTCAGAGCCTTGATAGCCGCGTCCACTGGACCATTGCCCGTAGAAGCTTCTTCAAACTTCTGACCAGAAATGTCGAGTCCGATACTTGCCACACTCTTCACACCCAAACCTGTTGTCACCTGCAAGAAGTCGAGTTTAACGGCGTGAGCCTCCTTGGCATCGGCTCCAGCAAGCATTAGTATATCGTCGTCGTTGACCTCTTTCTTACGGTCGGCAAGCTTAAGGAACTGCTGATAAATGGCATCAATCTTAGCCTCATCCTCAATGTTAACTCCGAGAACACTCAGTCGATATTTCAATGCAGCTCTGCCCGAACGTGCCGTCAGCACAATAGAACCACTGTCGAGTCCCACGTCCTTCGGGTCGATAATTTCGTAAGTGCTCACATTCTTCAGAACGCCGTCTTGATGGATTCCACTCGAATGAGCAAAGGCATTGCGACCCACAATAGCCTTATTGGGTTGCACTGGCATATTCATAAGACTCGAAACCATGCGACTTGTGGGACAAATCTTAGTGGTGTTAATGTTGGTATCAATACCTATACCATTGTGACACTTCAGAATCATGGCTATTTCCTCAAGCGATGTATTGCCTGCACGCTCACCAATTCCGTTGATGGTAACCTCCACCTGTCGCGCTCCATTCATCACGCCACTGAAGGTGTTGGCAGTAGCAAGACCGAGGTCGTTGTGGCAGTGGGTAGAGATTATAGCCTTGTCAATGTTGTCGACATGTTCCATGAGGTATTTAATCTTGGCTCCGTATTCCTCGGGCAAACAATAGCCTGTAGTGTCTGGAATGTTAACCACAGTGGCGCCAGCCTTGATTACAGCCTCTACGACGCGAGCCAGATACTCGTTGTCGGTGCGTCCAGCATCCTCGGCATAGAACTCCACATCCTCAACATAACGTTTGGCATACTTCACGGCACGCACAGCACGCTCAATAATCTCCTCGCGGTTGGAGTGAAACTTATACTGTATGTGCGAGTCGGATGTTCCGATGCCAGTATGTATACGTCCACGCTTGGCATATTTCAGAGCCTCGGCTGCACAATCAATATCCTTCTCCACAGCGCGTGTTAGGGCGCAGATGGTGGGCCACGTCACAGCCTTTGAAATCTCGATAACTGAATTGAAGTCGCCCGGACTTGAAATTGGAAATCCTGCTTCAATCACATCCACCCCAAGCTGCTCAAGCTGACGTGCCACCTGAATCTTCTCTACTGTGTTCAACTGACAGCCAGGCACTTGCTCGCCGTCGCGGAGTGTTGTGTCGAAAATAAACAATCTGTCGCTCATATCTGTATCTGTTTTGCTTGTTATAACTCGTTTTTTACTCTCTGTCGCATGTGTATATTGCCGCATGTTACGAAAAAAACCTTTCACACTTCCTTTTGGGGCAAGTGAGAAAGGTTTTAGTCTGTGTCCTTCATGGCATGAAGGTGTTGGCTATTCTTATTCAACCTATCGGCATACACTACCCCGTTCGACATCGTCCTGAAGTCGAATTCGAATAATAATGCTAATAATGTTGTAAGATATGTTCATTGTTTTATATGTTTTTAATTTTGGTCGTTTTCTTTTTACGGTTACAAAGGTAAGAAATTATCGGTATTCAGCAAATATTTTATAACAAAAATTGAATAATTAGTTACATTTTAATAGTTTCACGAATATTTATCCATCGTCTTTCAGGTTGCCACATTATTTATATAAATATACCACTTAGCATACTTAACTAACCCACTTAGCACCCACAACTATATGGGTTGAATTATTGTTAGTGTTATTGTTATCAGCAGACCTTGCAAATAATAACAAGAATTCAGAAAAACCGCCATTACATACCTTACAATTTGTTGCTTTCGAAAAATATTAGTAATTTTGCAAAAAGATTATAAAAATAAGATAAACTCAGAAATGGCTGAATATTTAAGCACAACAAAAAAGAAGATTACAGCACCCCTATTTTTTGAAATGAAACGTAACGGTGAAAAGATTAGTTGGCTCACTGCATACGATTACACTACAGCATCAATAATAGACGCTGGAGGCGTGGACGCAATACTCGTGGGCGACTCCGCATCAAACGTTGCCGATGGCAATATGACCACTCTACCTATCACCGTCGAACAGATGATATACCACGCACGCTCAGTGGCACGTGCCGTCAACCATGCTCTCGTCATATGTGATATGCCTTTCGGCAGCTATCAAGTATCGACTGAGGACGGACTGCGCAACGCCGTCCGCATAATGAAGGAATCTGGCGTGGATGCTATCAAGATAGAGGGTGGTGCAGAAATAGCCCCGATGATAAAGCGAATGGTGGACGCAGGTATCCCTGTCAGCGGACACCTTGGACTAACACCACAGAGCGTACACCAGTTTGGAGGCTACGGACTCCGTGCCAAGGACGAGGCAGAAGCAGAGAAACTGATTGCAGATGCCAAGGCTCTCGACGAGGCAGGGTGCTTCTGCATCGTGCTTGAGAAGATTCCAGCAGAACTTGCCAAGAAGGTGACAGAGGCTGTAAGCTGCGCTACCATCGGCATCGGAGCCGGACCTAAATGCGACGGACAGGTGCTCGTATACGCTGACATGCTTGGCATGAACCGCGGATTTAAGCCCAAGTTCCTCCGCCAGTATGCCGACCTCTACGAGATTATGACAACAGCCGTAGGTCAATACGTCAATGACGTGAAGACCAAGGACTTCCCCAACGAAAACGAGTCTTATTAATGGACAACCAATACACTCCAACCTACCACCGAATGTGGAACCGCGACTTCTCTATGCTGATTGTCGCAGAGCTACTGTTGTGCATAGCTTGTTATATGACTGTGCCGTTCATCCCGTTGCGCTTGCTTCAGAATGGTTTTATGGACGCACAAATGGCAAGCCTGACAATGGTATTGTTTGTAGTAGGCATAGGATTGTCGGGATTCTTCAACAGTTGGCTCATACAGCGCTATCGCCGCAATCGTGTCTTCACATTGTCGGCAATGTGCTTAGCTGCCACGATACTCAGTCTGTCGCTGTTTGACAATCTGCGTAGCGAACAAGCCAACCAAGATCAGACAATAGCCCTAATGAGCGTATGTGCCTTCGGCGGATTTGTCTTCGGACAAGCCAAACGTGTGCTGTCGTGTACGCTGCTAATAGATAAGACTGAGTCGTGCCATCGCACCGAAGCCAATTATGCTGCGATATGGATAGCTAGACTCATGGTTGTGGCAGGTCCAGTAGCGGCATTGCTGCTGCGCCACGAGGTGCAAACCAACTTATTCTATGGCATAGGAGCCGCCACTGCATTAGTATCGGCAATATTGGTAATGGCGGTAAAATTCCCCTTCCGTGCCCCAGAAGAAGGTGTCAGCATTATCTCCACCGACAGATTTTTCCTGTCGCAGGGATGGAGTGTAGCCATAGTTATACTGCTTATGAGTGCTGCTTTCGGCATAGTGATTTCCACACATGCAAGCATCGAGTTCTTCTCATCGCTCATCGCAGGATTCTTCATAGCAATAGTCATACTGCACTATGCTGTCATCAGAAAGGGTAAATACACATCAGCAGTTGGCAACGTTTGTATGATTGCAGCGCTTGTGGCTATGACACTGCACAACGGACTGCTTGATGACACACTAAAACCTATGGCTCTTGGACTCGGATTCGGACTAACAAGCTCTGAACAGTTGTACAAGCTGCTTGACCGTTGCAACCACTGCCAACGTAGCACAGCCGAAAGCACCTACTTCATGGCAAGCGATGGCGGACTCTTTCTCGGCATTGCAACAGGATGGTGTGGTTCGGGACTGATAGCCAATCCCATAGCCCACGGTGAACGAGCCGCCATAGTGTTGCTCGTAGCAGCTACGGCAATGTGCTGTCTGAACGCAATATTAAAGAAGAAACACATAGAGTATCATGCTTAATAATTAGGAGGAACACAACTATGATTATCGATTTCGAAAAGATTGAAAGAAAGGAAGTTGAAGGTTTTAAAGGCGGCAACGGACCTTTTCTCACCAAACTCGCCGATGACGGCAAAGTGAAGATTATGCATAATATTCTGCCTCCGGGCAGCAGCATAGGCTTGCACACACACGAAGGCAACTGCGAGATAATGTACATTCTCAAGGGCGAGATTACATTCACATACGACGGCAACAAGGAGACTGCCAAGGTCGGCGATGTGCACTATTGCCCAGAGGGACATTCACATCTTGCAGAAAATCTGACCAACGAAGACGCTGAGTTCTTTGCTATCGTGCCCCAAACCAAATGACAACAAAAAAATCTAACGAGATAGACATGCTTCATGGGCCTCTGCTCATGAAGATACTGACTTTCTCGCTGCCGCTTGCGGCAAGCAGTGTCCTGCAGCAGCTGTTCAACTCGGTTGACGTAGCTGTTGTGGGACACTTTGCAAGTAGCCAAGCACTGGCAGCCGTAGGCAGCAACGGAGCTGTCATCAGTCTGCTCATCAATCTATTTCTGGGTGTAGCAATGGGCGCCAACGTCTTGATTTCTAATCATATTGGACAAAATGACACAAAGGGCATACGCCAAGCTATAAGCACCGTAGGAATGGTGTCGATAGTAAGCGGGCTTCTACTAATGATAATTGGTATAGCAGCCGCACGTCCTATCCTCACACTCATGGGCACCCCAGACGACGTGCTGCCATTGGCAGCAACCTATCTGAGGATTTATTTTGCAGGAATACCCTTCCTACTGATATTCAACTTCGGCTCGGCTATTCTGCGCAGCATGGGCGACACCAAACGACCTCTGTACATACTCGTAGTAGCAGGCATAGTAAACACAGTGCTCAATCTCATACTCGTCATCATATTCCACATGAGTGTGGCTGGCGTGGCGATAGCCACAGGCGTGGCAAACGCTGTGAGTGCAACATTGATAGTGCGACTGTTGATGAGAGAAAAAGAGCCTTACCGACTGCACCTGAACGAAATCACCATCCATTGGGAAGAGATGCGACGCATGCTCGTAGTGGGTGTACCAGCAGGATTGCAAGGAATGGTATTCTCGTTCTCCAATGTGCTACTACAGACAGCCATCAACAGCCACGGAGCCGATGCTATAGCAGGATCGGCAGCAGCGCTAAACTTCGAGTACTACTGCTATTTCGTTATCACGGCGTTTGACGCTGCAGCCATCACCTTTATAGGACAAAACTACGGAGCAGGCAACCGCGAGCGTGTGAAGCGCGTGTTTTGGATTTGCATGGCTCTGAGTGCTATCAGTTGCTGTGTGCTCAACCAACTATTTGTTTGGAGGCACGATTTTTTCCTATCACTCTTCAGCAATGATGCCAATGTACAGGTCTACGGCTACTCACGCATGAAGATTGTGCTCGCCTGGCAATTCATCGCATGTAGCTACGAGATTTCGGCTTCTGCACTACGCGGAATGGGCAAGTCGATGCTGCCAACATTGCTTACCGTTGTCGGTACCTGTTTGCTGCGCATCGTATGGGTTTATACTGTTTGTCCAGCATACAATTCATTCGGCACAATTATGCTTGTCTATCCCATCACGTGGACAGTGACAGGACTAATGGTGGGCACAGCATTCTATCTGACGGCACGAAACAGGCTCAGCACAAGTATGGAATGAACGAAAGGAAGAAAAATATCCTGTCAAAGATAATTTTATAGGCAACACATACAGCCTCTTTGAAAAAGATTTGCTATTTTTGCCGTATGAAAGAAGAGGTCAGCATCAGATTGGTGTCACAAGAGTCAGATTTGCCACACATGACGTGCAAGAATTTCTTCCATAGTGTGGAGCTATTCCGCATAGCGGAGGCGACACCTATGCAAGAGCCGTGTATGGCAATAGCAGAAGACGGTCGGGGGAATGTTGTAGGGCACATGCTCACAACTATCTTCTACCACCGTTCCATAATCCCTCCTGCCCTCTACTCTCACGGACGAGTCTACGGCGAAGGCGAATATGCTGACGAATCCGATAAGGACGCTTTATTCGCCTTGTTCGTGGAAAAGGTTACAACCCGTTTCAACCATCGCCTCTGCCTGTACATTGAGTTTAGTGACCTGTCAAACAAGATGTTCGGATATGCCACATTCCGAGCCAATGGCTATTTCCCCATACAGTGGCAGGAAATACACAACTCGTTGCATAGCATGAGTCCATCTAAGCGCATCACTGATAAACTACAAGACAAGATAGATGATGGACTACGACGAGGGGTAACAATGAGTGTGGCACAAACTGACAGCGACGATCTACGGCAAGCCATACAACTGCTGAGAAACCACTTCCGGTTCAAACCAAGACGCTCGGTTCCGCACAATGAGATGTTCGAACGGCTCGCCAAGTCAGACAACTGCAAAATACTAGTGACAAAATACAAGAACAAAGTGATTGGCACAAGTGTTTGTGTATATTCCGAACAAAATGCCTACGTTTGGTACATGGCATCGCTCAGAAAGTCATACATAGCCTTGCACCCAGCCACTTGCACCATTTGGGCAGCACTGACATACGCCCATCAGGCAGAAATGCGCCATGTTTATTTCATTGACGCTGGACTGCCGTTCAAACATTCGCCACAACGCGATTTCATATTGAGTTTCGGTGGCAAACCCGTCACCAAATACCGTTGGTTCAGGACACCGCTGCAATGGCTCGACCATATTCTTGACTGGATGTACAACGAATAATTAAAATTTAACCACATAAAAAACAAGAAACAGATGAAAGTTCTTAGAGACAGAATTCTTAAAGACGGCAAATGCTACCCCGGAGGCATCCTCAAAGTAGACAAATTCATCAACCACCAGATGGACCCCAATCTGATGAAGGACATCGCGGTGGAATTCATTCGCCGCTTTGCAAGCACCAAGGTGAACAAGATTCTCACCATCGAGGCATCGGGCATCGCGCCTGCCATCATGATGGGATTTCTAATGAACTTGCCCGTGGTCTTCGCCAAGAAGAAGAAACCGAGCACACTCGCCAATATGCTTGCCACTAAGGTGACTTCGTTCACCAAACAACGCGACTATGACGTGATAATTAGTCGCGATTATTTGACACCGGACGATCATGTGCTCTTCATCGACGACTTCCTCGCCAACGGCAATGCAGCCAAGGGCATCATCGACCTCTGCGAACAGGCAGGAGCAACTCTCGAAGGCATGGGATTCATCATTGAGAAGGCTTTTCAGGACGGTGGTAAATTTCTGCGTGAAAGCGGCGTGAGAGTTGAGTCACTCGCTATCATTGAGTCGCTTGACAACTGCGAAATTAAGCTTAAGTAAAAAGATTAGGAGGGTATGAAGGACATCCTTGCCATACCCTCCTATATATATGTATAGATTATTACAATTACCCATTAATAAAACCAATAGAAATTCATGACCAAAAAGAGCCTACAACTCCAAATAGTCGGCATCGTGCGCGACACGCCGCGCCTGCTTGCCATACTGCTTCGAGACCAGTCGCTCAGCGGTCATGACTATACAGAAAATATACGGTGGGCAACCGACGATTACGGCTACCTACACTCATCGCCGATACTCATCGAACAGGTGTCTGGCGAACATCGCGACCTTATACAACCACGTGTCTATAAGCATGAGTCGCTACAAACATCACGCTCAAAAGACCGAGGCGAAGTATTCACCCCTGCATGGATTTGCAACGCACAGAATAATCTGATAGACGAACGATGGTTTGGCTACAGCGAAGTGTTCAATCATGAAACAGAACTCGCCGATGGTACCCACTCGTGGACAATACGCCCCGGACGAGTTACTTTTCCCGAAAACAAATCGTGGAAAAGATACGTGCGCTGCCGACGCATGGAGATGGCATGTGGCGAATCACCATATTTGGCAAGCCGCTACGACACAACAACTGGCGTACACATACCCATAGGCGAGCGCATTGGCATTCTCGACCGCAAATTCCGCATCATCAACGAAAACACTCCAACCGAACCAACAAAATCCAACAAACGCCACTGGGTGCGCAAGGCTTATCAAGCCCTACAGTCTGTTTATGGATTCGACTGGCAAGGCGACAACGTATTTCTATCAAGAGAATCGTTGCTTATTAGCTTCTGCGAATACTACCACGCACGTTGGGGACGCTTGCCCCACATGGGGGCAATAGTCAAGGCTGCAGAGATTATATCGTGGAACATATGGCAGATGGACGGCACTCAGTTCACCATACCAGACACCAATCTGCTCTGTTACATCATGGAATGGCGAGGCGCCGAACCGCTGAAAGGCAATAAAATATCCTTTAAGGCACTTATCAAGAAATAAATCATTCAAACATATAGATGACTTCTAACAATAAAATAGTTTTCCGTTCTGAACAGCTACAGGCAATCGAGCAAACCGTCAAGAGCTTCAAACGTAATCGACAGATGCTCTGGAACGCTAAGATGCGTTTCGGAAAGACATTATGCGCCCTTGAAGTGGCTCGCCAGTGCGGCTACCGACGAACGCTCATACTCACTCACCGCCCTAACGTGCGCGGCGAATGGGGTAGCTCGATAGCGAAACTTGGACTCGAAGGATGGCTCTTTGGATGCAAGGACACTAACACTGCAGCATTCGAGGCTGAAAGTTTTGAGTTGCTCGAAGAAAAAGCGCAGTCAGACAAGGGACTGCACTATGTGTATTTCGCATCAATGCAGGATCTTCGTGGCTCTAAGCGCGTCAACCAGCAGAAGGGCATCGACAAAAACGACAACATTTTTGCAGCACATTGGGACTTGCTCATAGTGGATGAGGCGCATGAGGGAATTATGTCACGACTGGGTCGCGACGTAATTGGCGAATTACAGAAGCGACGCACACTGCGCACGCTCTATCTCTCGGGTACACCTTATAATATACAGCAACTCTTCGACAACACCGAGGTCTACCATTGGGACTACTGCATGGAGCAGAAAGCCAAAAAACAATGGAGTGATAAGCACAAGGACGAAGCTAATCCCTACGAGGGACTGGCTCGTATGAATATCATCACTTATAATCTTGCACGTGAATTCCGCGCCTACCGCACATCAGAAAAGGGAGGGTTCAACTTTGCAGAATTCTTCCGCACAGAAGTTAGCTTGACAGGAAACAAACCATCGGCTAAATTCATACACGAGGACGACGTGCGCAAATTACTGCAACTCATTGGCAGCAAGAGTACAAACAAACTCTATCCCTATGCCAACAAACAGTTGGACGGCTCGCTCGACCATACACTATGGTATGTACCAGGCGTTCAGGCAGCCAAGTGTCTTGCAAAATTGCTCGCTGAGGATACTGCGAACAATCCGTTTAGTGTTTACAACATCGTCAACGTGGCAGGAGACGGTATTAACGACGACGAACGCCTTGATGTCTACGAACAGACTCGACACGATCGCGATGCCTTAAAGCGTGTGAAGAAGGCTATTGCAGAGAATAAGAAAACCATCACCATATCATGCGGACGACTCACCATGGGTGTCTCTGTACCCGAATGGACTGCTGTACTGATGCTTGCTGGTGCTGCCGAGACTGGTGGAATGCGCTATTTCCAGACTATATTCCGATGCCAAAGTCCATATACCGACAATCGTGTCAAGCAGAATTGCTACGCCATCGACTTCGCACCACGACGCACATTGACTGTTGTTGATCAATATGTCAACAACAACTCTTACACATCAGATGCCGACGAACGCCACGCAAAACTCGCTGAATTTCTTACCATGTGTCCTATCACTGAGATTTCGGCACAGAAGCAGACCGTATACGACACCGAACTATTCATACGCAACATAACATCTGCCTACTCAGACTCGCTCATACGCAACGGATTCCGCGATGACTGTCTCTACAGCAATCTCGACAATCTACGTAGACAAGACCTCAAGTTACTCGACCAGGTAGCTGAAGCTATCGTAAGAGGTATTGCCTCTGAACGTCAGCACACACGCGAAATGATAGCCGAGGCTACTGGCAAGCGTAAGCGAACTGTCAAAAAAGACCCTGCTAAGACTTCTAATAAACAGCAGGATACAAACGAGGAGGCTGCTGTGGCAGCAATGCACGAAGCTTCACGACGAATGACTCCACGCCAACGCGCTATAGCCATTCTCAACCAGATATCAAGTCGTTTCCCGATAATGATTTATGGTACACTCGACCATATCGAAGGACTCACACTCGACTCCTTCGTGCGCAGCATCGACCCCGACTCATGGCGCGAATTCATGCCTAAGGGTGTGAGTGTCAAGTTGTTCCAACGCATTAAACACTTCTACCGCGAAGACATCTTTGTGGCTACAGCCAAGGCTATTGTGGAGCGTCTAAGGCGTGCAGACGAATTACCTGTAAGCGAACGCATGTGCGAAATTGCCGATATTCTCGCCGACTTCTGCTACCCTGACCGTGAAACTGTGCTCACTCCGTGGCGCACTGTTAACCGACAGCTTGCACAAACCATCGGTGGCTATTGCTTCTACGACGAGAAATTCAAGACACGTCTCAGCGAACCACGTTTCATTTATAATGGCGACGTAACCGAACGCTTGCTTATGAACCCTAAGGCTCGCATCCTGGATATTGCATCGAAGACTGGACTCTACTCGCTATACGTGGCTTACTCCATATATAAGCTTCGCAGCAAACAGTCGCAAGGACTCTTCGATCTGCTGTCTGATGCAGAAGCAGAGGCACTATGGAAAGATATCATCGAGAATAATGTCTTCGCTGTATGCCGCACACACATCGCCGAGAGCATTACACGACGCACTCTCCTTGGCTATCGCACAGGCATCCGTGTCAACGTGAAGCGCGTGGACGACCTCACATCGCTCGTCATGGTATACAAGCGCAAGTTTATACGCACAGTTTCTAACGGAAAAGATTTTTGGAAAGTTAACAATAACGAACAGATGAAATTTGACGCTATCATCGGCAACCCACCATATCAGGTGAACATTGGTGAACAAAAGGACAACTACGGAATACCACTCTACAACCAATTCGTGGAGATAGCACGCGAGATGAAACCTAATTACATCTCAATGATTATGCCGTCGCGCTGGTTTACAGGTGGTAGAGGACTTGAGAGTTTCCGTCGCGCAATGCTAGCCGACAGACGTATGCGCTCCATCTACGACTATGTTGACTCCAAGGATTTATTCCCGACAGTGGACATTTCGGGTGGTGTGAATTATTTCTTGTGGGATGCTCATCACAAAAACGAATGCCAGTTCACCAATACACTGCATGGAGAGTCGAATACTTGCGAGCGAAAACTCAACCAATTCCCTATCTTTGTGCGCAACAACGAGGCACTCTCGTTTATCAATAAGGTGCTCGCTAAGGCTAAAGCAACACTCAACTCACAGGTTAGTGGTCAGACTCCGTTCGGATTTGTCAGCACATTCCGTGGCAATGCCGACCCTACAACCGACCCTGCTGCTGTAGAACTGAAGTCGTCAGGAGCCACATCTTACGTAACTCGCACTGAAATAAAGAAGAACACTGAATGGATCGACCTCTACAAAGTCGTGTTCTCAAAGGCTACATGCGAGCATGCTGGCACACCCGACCGCAACGGCAAGTTCCGTGTACTCTCGGCTATGACCATCCTCCCGCCTGCCACCGTATGTACACAGAGCTATCTTGTGGGCGGTGCATACAAGACAGAGACCGAGGCAAAAAACTTCCTTGCCTATCTCAGTACTAAGTTTGCACGCTACTTGATGCTTCAAACCATCACGTCGCAAGACCTATCACCCGATAAGTTTATGTTCGTACCTGTAGAGGACTTTACCGAACAGAGCGACATTGACTGGACTCCATTCGACATACCAAACATCGACCGACAACTGTTCGAAAAATATGGTGTGTCGGATGATGAGAAAGCAATGGCAGAGAATACAATAAAAGAAATGTAAAAAACAAAAGGGTATGGCTCTAAGCTATACCCTTTTATTATATATTGATAAAAACTCTTATTAGTTGGATTAAGCAGGAAGTGTAGACAAGCGCTTCTGATAATAATCCTTTACAGCATCCCAATGATAATATGGCCAGATGTCTGTCTTAACCGGGATGTGAACCTCCTTTTCGTTGTGCATAAACTTAACCAGCACATCACCACTCTTGTTCTCAAAGAACACAAGCTGAATGTTTGAAGCCATTGGAGCGGCCTTGAAATCGCACCAATGCTTGTAGATTTCTGCAGACGGCTCAATGGATACGTCAAAATTGTCTACCTGAAGCAAAGCCAACAAAGGAATTACATTACCATCGTGTCCAAAGCGCAGTGTTGCTGCGGTAGAGCGATCCTTAATAGCTTTGTCTGCCGATTCAATGATATTTTCTACCAACGACTTCGCATTCGCCATTACGATGCCATTGCTTGCAAGAGGATTGGCATTACCCATATAGAAACGATAGTTGACACATTGCCACAAATCGAACAATTCTTGAGAAAGGAATATATCGTAGAATGACACACGGGTCTCTATATCCTGCATACCCACAGCAATCCAATACATTCCCCATATAAACTCACGTGGATTTACATTACAACGAACAAAATCGTCATTAGAGAATATTGAACTTACAAGACGGTCTGGGTTTGTATGAGCTTCCTCAAACTTGCGATACTCTTCTGCCCATGGTCCTTTCTCACTATTAGCAAAGACGTTCGACTTAGCAGAATGATAACAAAGATAAGACATATACTTCTGGCTCATCTCATAATTTATGTCGAGTTGAGGATTCAGCCCTTTGAGTTTATCGCCAAAGGCAACCATACTCATAGCACAACGATTTACCAAAGTAGAACGCGCTGAAATATTACGCTTGCCACTGAACACCTCAGGATAGTTGTTATACATACGCTCAGCAATGCCTTGGTGCTGACGTACACCAAGAGGAGTTAAGTCACCACCATGTCCTTTGGCTTCTGCCCAAACCAAATTAAGTCGTTGAAGCACATCCTTACCCAATGGAGTAAGAGCATTAGCATCAGAGGCTTTCTGCATCAGTTCGATAATCACCTGATAATCTTTGTCTGAGATAAGATAACGAGAGCCGTGTCTACCATAATGGCTCACATAAAAAGGCTTATAACCTTTAGGTGCCGGTGTCTGCATGGCTTCCACCGTTGGATAAGCCAGATAAACGCCTCCTGCCTTGTTAAGATCAGCAGCTATTTCTTCAATCGTAGTCTGTGCTTGTGCGCCCAAACTAAAAGTAGCCAACATAATGGCTAAGGTTCTTATTCTTAGGTTCATGATATTATTGTTGTTTAGATAAATACACTTAAAAGGGCTGGATCATTATTATGAAATCCAGCCCAGTCTTATTTTTTCAGATAGCGATAGTTGAAAGCTATTTACTAACTACTTCTTCTCTGGCACTGCATACCAGTCGCCTGTCTCCTTTACGAGTTTCTTGGCGAAGCTCGACGGATAACCAGTACGTGTTACTGAACGTGTAAGCTTGCCGTCCTTGGTTTTCTTGACAGCCATGTCGGCATACTTAACAATGATGAGTTTACCGAGATCCTGCCATGAAGCAAGCATCTGCTGCGCCTTATCGTTGCTATAATCATTGAGAAACTTCACTGCAGCAGCCTTGTCTGTGGCATAAAGAGCCAGAGCCTTCTCCTCAACTTCCTTCTGTGCAGCAAAATAGCTTGACTCAAGAGAGTCGCGCACAGCCTTTAATTCGGGGAAGAGCTGCGAGTAACGCGGATAAACCATGTTGCTCACCCAGTTGCACACCCAGAAAGCATTCTTGTCCGAATAAGTTACAGCATCTGCACCAGGAGTATTGTAGCACTCTGGCTGAACAGTGTTACCGCAATAAACAGGAGTATAAGCCACCATGTTTGCGTCGTCATTGCCAAACCATATTATGCCGCCAATCTCATTTGGCAACCATGAGCGAAGCTGAGATACGAAAGTGAAGGCAGTCTGCTGAGTAGACACTGGTCGTTCGTTGAAATATTCCTTGCCGTCAACCTTGAATGTAAGTGGTGTAGGACGATAAGGCATTTCATAAATGCCACCTCCAATATTGGTAGAGTCTATAGCCAAAGCTGTGCCCTCATAGTGGTCGCGCATACACATCTCTACATCATGAACACTGAGCTTGCGGTCTGGAATTATCCACAAAGGCATATCCTCTGCTTTTTCGTCCTTGCCAAGTGCCCAAGGCAAATAACGGTCGAAACCTTTCTGCCAGTGATTGAAGAAGCTCCACACACGGGCATCACAGAAGCGACGACCAGAGAAGTCTGGGAAAGCATAAGTATTCTTCCATGAGAAGTCGGCATCCTTGCCATTGAACCAGCCCATCTTGCGAGCATACGAGATGACATTCTTTGAGTACATCACGTTCTTCTTGTCCTTCATGTTGAACTTGCCGATACGGCTCTGATTGGCATGTGCACAGATAGCATCGTCAGGTATACGCTGTGCTACCCATACCACACCCTTAGAGCCTTTGCCGGTGCCTTGCATCTCCATAATCCACGCCTCGTTGGGGTCACAGATAGAGAAGGTCTCGCCCTCAGAGCAATAGCCGTACTTCTCAACAAGCGACGTCATAACCGAGATAGCCTCACGTGCCGTCTTAGAGCGCTGAAGGGCTATATAGATAAGCGAGCCGTAGTCGATGATACCTGTTGGGTCTACCATCTCCTCGCGTCCGCCGTAAGTGGTCTCGGCAATAGAGAGCTGAAACTCGTTGATATTGCCAATGACATTGTATGTAACCGGAGCTTCGGGAATCTCGCCATGATATTCGCCCGAATCCCAATCGTATATCTTGCGCATCTCGCCTGGCTTGTGGGTTCCGGCAGGATAGTGGCACAAATAGCCGAACATGCCATAGTCGTCAGCATTATATGTAACCATGACAGAGCCATCAACACTTGCCTTCTTGCCTACAATGAAGTTGGTGCAAGCAGAAGCCGAAACCGCAGCTGTAGAAAGGAAAGCGGAAAGTGCAAGAGTTTTGAAAAAAACAGATGTTTGCATATATTTAGCCTCTTAGCAAGCCTTAAACGACATATCGAGACCCTTAACCGAGTGTGTAAGAGCACCCACAGAGATGAAGTCAACGCCACACTCTGCATAATCACGAATTGTGTCAAAGGTGATACCACCGCTTGACTCAGTCTCATACTTACCACCTACCATCTCAACAGCCTTCTTAGTGTTCTCTACAGAGAAGTTGTCGAGCATAATACGGTTGATACCGCCGCATTCCATTGCCTGACGAAGCTCATCGAAGTTGCGCACCTCAATCTCAATCTTCAAATCCAAGCCCTTCTCCTTAAGATACTCATGACAACGATGGATGGCATTAGCAATGCCGCCAGCAAAGTCCACATGGTTGTCCTTAAGCAGAATCATGTCAAACAGACCAATACGATGGTTCATTCCGCCGCCTATCTTCACAGCCTGCTTCTCCAGCATGCGCAATCCCGGAGTTGTCTTACGAGTGTCCAGCACGTGTGTCTTTGTACCCTTCAGACGCTCCACATACTTGGCTGTCATTGTCGCAATACCACTCATACGCTGCATGATGTTGAGCATCAGACGCTCAGTCTGTAGCAATGAGCGCACCTTGCCAGTAACAACCATTGCGATGTCACCTTTCTTTACGTGTGCACCGTCGCCAATGAGCACCTCTACCTTCATAGTTGGGTCGAAGCGGGCAAATACGCGCTTTGCCACCTCTACACCAGCGAGGATACCATCTTCCTTTATCAACAAGTGCGACTTGCCCATAGCTGTATCAGGGATGCAACAAAGGGTTGTGTGGTCGCCGTCGCCTATATCCTCTGCAAATGCGAGGTCGATAAGGCGGTCTTCAAGTTCGTTTACACTAAGCATAATTTCTTTGTTTTATTATGTTATTTATTAATTTCGTAATTACTGTTCATGCTTTTAGCAATACACCATCCTTGTAGGCTTGCATACTGCCATCTGCCATCTTCTCAACCGATATTGTTCCTCCTATCCATTCGGTGAATGGTTGTTCACCATTGAGTTGATAGAAGCGAGAGACAGAAGAACCTTCCAATTCTACGACTCCTGGTTTCAATTCGCCGAGATCGGGTGTAATGATTCTGTTGGCTGCAAACAAGCGTTTCATAATTGATAATTAATTTCTATTGTGATGTCAACTTCTTTCGTTGTAGTTGCTGACCATTCATTGGCATCAACTTCGGGTCTGCCTCCAACTTTGTAGGTTTGTCTTGCACCTGCTGCTTTGCCGGTATTTCGGCTGTCGGCTTCAGCGGCTTACTTTGTATGCTGTCTTTTCTAACAGTTTTGACTGAGTCGGTAGCGCTGCCGTCAGCATCAGTCGGAGCTTCAACTGGAGCCTTGGTGTGCATTCTCACAAGTCTAACATTAGAGATGACAAGCAATTTCAGAGTTGTCGCCGAGGACGTAGGATGTGAAGCATCGCTTGAAAGCATGAAATACCCACGCACCGACTTTATCCGCAATCTACCATTATTATTTATTTGCAGATGATAATGCGACGATGAAACAACGCTATTATTTACGTATTCTATACTATCATTGTCGTATGTGACAGCAAGCACCACAGAGGCATCGCGAGTTCCATCTTGATAGATAAAGATAGCATTGAAATCAAGTATCAGCCTGTCGCCTGCATGATAAGCAGTATCAGCCTTTAAGTCGAATGTCATACGATTGGTAGCGGCGTATGGCGAGAGAACAAATGATGGCGACTGTCTCCAAATGTTTGTCGTGTCCGAACTGTTGAAGTCACCATCCTCGCCCATTGCAGCACCACCCAACGCCACCGACTCGTTGTTGAAACGGTCGGCAAGCTTGGTATAGACATCCTCAAGAAGCTTAGTATGACGTGTATAGTATACCATCGACGAGTCGAAATCAGCCTCAGTTACACCATGATGCTCAAGTATGCTCGTGCGGAATGTGCGCATAGCAATCGTATCTGCACCCGACTGATTGTTACTATTGATGCCCTCGGCAAGGTGATAGTCGTACAATATGTCTGCCATTTCGTCGGGCTGCAAATACTTTCCTGGGATTCCTGGTTTGCAACTCGCCAAAGCTATTGCCACTACAAACATGACAATGAGTTGTCGGCATGCTACTATCTTGTTGCAAATATTCTTTACATTCATCATTTTATCTGTTTATGTGGGTGTCCTCAAACACTCTCACACATTATTTCCAAGCCTCTGACATACGCTCCAAATCCTTGCGAAAGAAGAGCAACAACACTGCGACACCCACACTAATGCACGAGTCGGCAAAGTTGAACACTGGCGAGAAGAATACAAAGTCGTCGCCACCCCACATAGGAACCCAATCTGGCCACGTGGTGCGTACTATCGGAAAGTAGAACATGTCAACCACCTTGCCATGTAGGAATGTTGAGTAGCCCTCGCCAAATGGCACAAACCCAGCCACATTGAATGGTGTGGAAGCCTCGAAAATCAGTCCGTAGAACAGACAGTCGATGAGATTGCCGGCTGCTCCTGCGAGCACCATTGCCAAGCACACAATATAGCCTTTACTAAACAATCCTGACTTCACCACGCGCCAAATATACCACCCTATACCACCTATGGCAAAGAGTCGGAACAGCGAGAGCACAAGTTTGTTGACGAAAGTCATGCCATATGCCATACCATTATTCTCAATGAACTCGATATAGAACCAATCGGTGACACGCAGTGCCTCACCGAGCGACATGTTTGTCTTTACTTCTATCTTTATGATTTGGTCGATGATAAGGATTGCGGCTACTATTATCACCGCAACCCATCCCATACCGAAATGTTTTTTGTTTTGTTTCATTGTTATTTTTTACGAGCGTTCTTTGACGCCACACTGAGCGTAGCGTGAGGCACAATGCGCAGACGCTCCTTTGGAATCAATTCGCCAGTGATGCGGTCGACACCGTAGGTCTTATTCTCTATGCGCACAAGGGCAGCCTCTAAACCCTGTATAAACTTCTGCTGACGGTTTGCCATCTGTGCAATCTCCTCTTTCGACTGCGATGCGCTTCCTTCCTCCAGTGCTTTGTATGCAGCGGCGGTGTCGTCGCCTGCGTTATTGTCAGCGTTGCGAAGTTGCTCCATCATTGAGTTGAAGTCACGACGTGCGAGCTTTAGTTTTTCATTTATAATCTCTTTGAACTCCTGGAGTTCATCATCAGAGTAACGTGTCTTTTCTGCCATGATTGTTGTTGGTTTTTTGATAAGTTAGGTAATAATAATATAGGAGGTACGGATTCAAAACCGTACCTCCTACAGATAGGTTTATGCTTTTACAACCTTGATATTTATCTTAAAGTCGTCAATCTCTGTCTCTACTCCGTCGTTGTCGGCAAGAGTGATGTCGAGAGCAAGCACCTGCGACTGTATGTAGTCGGCAAATCCTGCCACAGCCTTCTCCACCTTCTCATTAGGAGTGAGTGTCACGTGGATACGGTCGGTTATCTCAAGGCCTGTCTCCTTGCGGAGGTTCTGAATGCGTGAGATAAGCTCACGAGCCATACCTTCGTTGCGCAACTCGTCATTGAGTTCAATCTCAAGAGCCACGGTCAGCTTGCCCTCGTTGCTCACGAGCCAGCCTGGGATGTCCTCCGAGATAATCTCAACATCGGCAGCCTCTACCTCTACGGCATTGCCCTCTACTTCCACAGCAATCTTGCCATTAGCCTCAAGCTCTGCAATCTGCTCCTGATCGAGAGCTGACATAGCAGCAGCGATGCCCTTCATCAGCTTGCCAAATTTCTTGCCCATGGTGCGGAAGTTACACTTCACCTTCTTTACCAATACACCCGAGCCCTCTACGAATCGCAGTTCCTTAACGTTTACCTCTGAGAGGATAAGGTCCTTTACAGCCTCTATATGACGACGCTGCTCTTCGTCGACAGCAGGGATCATGATTGCCTGCAGTGGCTGGCGTACAGCAATGTTCACCTTCTTGCGCAGAGCATGAACCATTGATGTAATCTTCTGTGCCATACCCATACGCTCCTCAAGTTCGCTGTCAATGAGCTGTTCGTCAGCAACGGGGAACTTGGCGAGATGTACAGATGTAGTACCCTCAAGCTTGTCGGCACCGAGGTCGCAGAAGAGCTGGTCGGCAAAGAACGGAGCAAACGGGGCGAGGAGCTTTGCAACTGTAGTCAGACAGGTATAGAGAGTCTGATAAGCAGCAAGCTTGTCCTGCGACATTTCCTTACCCCAGAAACGCTTACGATTCAAGCGTACATACCAGTTAGAAAGGTCGTTGTTGACGAAGTCCTCAATAAGACGGCCGGCACGTGTCGGGTCGTAGCCCTCCATCTCCTTCTGCACACCCTTCACGAGAGTATTTAGTACAGAGAGCACCCAACGGTCAATCTCCGGACGCTCTGCCACAGGCACCTGAGCTGCCTCGTTGTCGAATGCGTCGACATTGGCATAGCCAGAGAAGAATGAGTATGTATTATATAATGTACCGAAGAACTTGCGGCGCACCTCGTCAACCCCCTTTTCGTCATACTTGAGGTTGTCCCAAGGCTCCGAGTTGGTCATCATGTAGAAACGAACAGCGTCGGCTCCATATTTCTCAATCTGGTCGAACGGATTGACAGCGTTGCCCAAGTGCTTTGACATCTTGTTGCCCTTAGCATCGAGAACGAGACCAGAAGAAATAACATTCTTAAATGCTACCGAGTCGAACACCATTGTAGCAATAGCGTGCAGAGTGAAGAACCATCCACGTGTCTGGTCTACACCCTCGTTGATGAAGTCGGCAGGATAGAACTTAGGAGCGATGGCGAAGCCCTCGTATGTGCTATTGACAAGAGCCTTGCGATCTTCCTCTGTACCACGCGACATCTCGCCCTCAAACGGATAGTGGAGCTGTGCATAAGGCATTGAACCAGAGTCGAACCAAACGTCGATGAGGTCTGACTCGCGATACATTGGTTTGCCATCGTCATTTACGAGCACGATATAGTCTACGTAAGGACGGTGGAGGTCGATGCGGTCATAGTTCTCCTTAGAGTAGTCGCCCGGCACAAATCCCTTGTCCTTCATCGGGTTGCTCTTCATCACGCCAGCTGCTACCGACTTCTCAATCTCAACGTACAGCTCTTCGAGCGAACCGATGCACTTCTCGCCACGGTTCTCGTCGCGCCAAATAGGCAGCGGAGTTCCCCAGAAACGTGAACGTGAGAGGTTCCAGTCGTTGAGATTCTCAAGCCAGTTTCCGAATCGGCCAGTACCTGTCGACTCCGGTTGCCAGTTGATAGTCTTATTGAGTTCCACCATACGCTCCTTGCGTGCAGTGTCCTTGATAAACCAGCTATCAAGCGGATAGTAGAGGATTGGTTTGTCCGTACGCCAGCAGTGAGGATAGTTGTGTACGTGCTTCTCTGTCTTGAAAGCCTTGCCCTCCTGCTTCAGTTCGTAGCAGAGGATAACGTTCAAGTCCTCAGCCTTGTCCGAAGCCTTCTTGTCCCATACACCGTCCTGATTGAACTGTGGGTCGTAGGCATTCTTTACGTATCCGCCAGCATGATGACCGTATTTCTCATTGTCTACACAAGCCTTTACGAAATTAGCGTCAAGCTCGTCAATTAGGTAGAACTTGCCCTGGAGGTCTACCATAGGACGTGTCTCGCCCTTCTTGTTAATAAGGTAGAGAGCCGGAATATTAGCATCCTTAGCAACCTTGGCATCGTCAGCACCGAATGTCGGGGCGATGTGTACGATACCTGTACCGTCGTCGGTTGTTACATAGTCGCCGAGGATTACACGGAAAGCCTCGCTCTCCATCTCCACAAACTTGTCACGTCCGTCCTCACCTGTGAACACCTTCTCTGGATGAGCCTCAGCATAATCTGTAACGAACTTCGGAGCGAAGTCGTCCACCTTCTCGCATGGCTTCACCCACGGCATGAGCTGCTCATAGTGCATTCCCTCAAGCTCTGTGCCTTTGAAGTAGCCAGTGATGCGCCATGGACACTGCTTCTTCTCCTTGTCAAACGGAGCGAGCTCGCCCTCTGTGCACTCCTGCTCAGGCTTCAAGTATGCCTTAACGAGGTTTTCAGCCATAACGATAGTTATAGGCTCACCACTATAGAGGTTGTATGTTTCAACTGAGACATAGTCAATTTTCGGGCCAACACAGAGTGCCACGTTCGAAGGCAATGTCCACGGAGTTGTAGTCCAAGCCACAAAGTAGGGTTTACCCCACTTTGTCCACTCTTCCTTCGGATCGCGGATAAGGAATTGTACAGTAGCTGTCAAATCCTTCACATCGCGGTAGCAACCAGGCTGGTTGAGTTCGTGCGACGACAGTCCAGTACCTGCACCTGGCGAGTACGGCTGAATGGTATAACCCTTATAGAGCAGTCCCTTGTTGTAGAGCTGCTTAAGGAGCCACCACAGTGTCTCGATATATTTGTTGTCGTATGTAATGTACGGATGGTCAAGGTCTACAAAGTAGCCCATCTCCTCAGTCAGTTTGCGCCACTCAGCAGTGAACATCATCACATTCTCGCGGCACTTATGGTTGTATTCCTCGGTCGAAATATACTTCTCCGAAGCCTTGTTGTCGATATCCTTCTTTGTTATGCCGAGTTCCTTCTCTACACCAAGCTCCACTGGGAGTCCGTGAGTATCCCATCCCGCCTTGCGGTGAACCTGGAATCCCTGCATAGTCTTATAGCGATTGAATGTATCCTTAATGGCGCGAGCCAATACGTGATGAATGCCCGGATGACCGTTGGCAGAGGGAGGTCCCTCAAAGAATACGAACTGCGGACAGCCTTCGCGCTCGTCGATTGACTTGTGGAAGACATCATCAGCCATCCACTTGTCCAAAACTTCCTTGTTGGTTTCTACAAGATTGAAACCCTTGTGTTCAACAAACTTGTTTGACATTTTATATTTAACGTTTTGTATTTATTTTCCTCAGAATTGTTATAACGGATGCAAAGTTAATGAAAAACGAGGACATACGTGCGATATTAACTATAAAAAAATCTTGGCACTATGACGAAATAATTGTACTTTTGTCATACAAACTTAAAAATAACGCTATGAACATCGAGCAAGTTAGAGATTTCACGTTGTCATTATTCGGTGTCACTGAAGACCAACCGTTTGGCGACGATAATATAACCTTCCGTGTTGAGGGCAAAATATTCCTTTGCCTTTGGCTTGGCTACGGCACATACAGCATTCAAGATAGCAGATTAAGATTCGCCTGCAAACTATGTCCCGATAGGAACGATGAACTACGTGAGCAAAACGAAGCCATCACTCCTGCCTTTCATTGGAACAAGAAGCATTGGAGCGACGTGTTTTTCGAGCAACTCGAAACCGAATTTGTAGAAGCTATTATCCGAGAATCATACGGAGTCATTGTGAGTAAATTGCCTAAGACAACAAGAGAAAAATATAAAGATTATGCAGCAACAATTTGTTGAAACTATAAAGATAAAGGATGGCAAGGCAATGATTCTCCCCTACCATCAGGCAAGAATGGAGCGCACTATCCGTTGTTTCTTCCCACACCTTGCCCTTAAACGTTACTTTTGCAAAGAAATACAACATAAAGCGAATTAAAATGAACAGATTATTAATTGCTGGTCTTCTCGTTGCGACTGCCATAACTGCCAACGCACAAGACAATGCACAGAAAGATTCGCTCACCATGGAATCCATGATGCACAATCTTCCTGAAGTGATGGTAAAGGGATCTCGCCCCATTGTCAAGGCAGAGCGTGGTATGCTGTCGTACAATATGCCGTTGCTGTTGAAGCAACTGCCTGCCGACAACGCTTATGAGGCTTTGACGCGCATACCAGGTGTCAGCGATGCCACTGGCAGCATATTCTTCTCGGGCAATGAGGTAACGTTGATTATCAATGGACAAGCCACCACATTGACACAAGAGCAACTGGCTGAACGCTTGAAGGCAATGCCAGCCGCACAGTTGGCTAAAGCCGAAGTGATGCTTTCAGCCCCTGCCCGCTATCATGTGCGTGGCATGGCTATCAACATCGTCACTAAAGACTATGCCGGCACCAATCAACTATCGGGACAGATTATTGGCGGCTTGGTGCAAACCAAATACGCCAAAGGGTTTGGCGATTTATATCTTTCCATGCAAAGAGGCAAGTTCGGGCTGGA
>CAKPST010000030.1 GCA_934183355.1 uncultured Prevotella sp. | reverse complement strand
TGGTCCTTGCCCATAGCGTTCTTGATAGCACGCTCGATGTTGTCCTTCGGCATGTTCTCACGCTTACATGTAGCGATTACAGAACGGAGTGACGGGTTGTTCTCAGGCTCTGGACCGCCAGCCTTAACAGCGATAGCAATCTGTTTGCCCAGACGGGTGAATGTCTTAGCCATGTGGCCCCAACGCTTCAGCTTTGCAGCTTTGCGGTATTCAAATGCTCTTCCCATTTTGTAGTATAATTATTTTTTTTGTTTATTATTTGTTATCTCAGTTCAGCTCCGAGTTTCTGCTTGAGGTTGTTGATGAGCTTGTTCATAATAGCCTCAATCTGCTTGTCGTTGAGAGTCTTGGTCTCATCTTGCAGGATGAAGTTGACAGCGTAGCTCTTCTTGCCCTCAGGCAAGTTCTTGCCCTCGTATACGTCGAACAGCTCAACACTCTTGAGGAGCTTCTTCTCAGTCTGGCGTGCAATCTGCTCAATCTGCTCAAACTGTGTAGTCTTGTCGATGAGCAATGCGAGGTCGCGGCTGACAGACGGGAACTTGCTGATGTCGTGATAGAGCACCTCGTTCTTCTTAATAGCACGCATGATGTTGTCCCAGTTGATGTCGGCATAGAACACTTCCTGGTCGATGTCCATCTTCTTGAGCAACTTGTGGCTGATAGTACCCATTTCGCATAGCACCTTGCCGCTGCGAGCCTTCAGAGAGAGAGCCTTGCCGAAGATGTTGTTGTCTGACGATTCGGAAAC
This sequence comes from uncultured Prevotella sp., assembly GCA_934183355.1. Classification (GTDB taxonomy): domain Bacteria; phylum Bacteroidota; class Bacteroidia; order Bacteroidales; family Bacteroidaceae; genus Prevotella. Next base: position 27,840 of record CAKPST010000030.1, on the reverse strand, counting down.
AACGATGCCCGGATTGACACCAAGACGTGTGAAGATGTTGAGAACGTAAGCCTTAAGCTCGTAGAACGAAGCCTTTTCGTCGGCGTGTGCCCATGAGCCTTCAACACGCTTGCCAGTGATCCACATGCCAAGGTGCATCTCCTCGGTGTAAGCCTTTATTGGGTCCTCGTCGTTCTTCTTCTCAGGCGAAAAGTGATAGCAGTTGCCAAATTCGAAGAATCGGAGGTTAGGCATCTTGTGGTTGACGTTGCGGCAGATGCTCTCAAGACCACCGAAGAGCAACGACTGGCGCATAACACCGAGGTCAGAGCTAAGAGGATTCATCACCTTGACAGTTGTCTCCTCAGTATAGTGGTTGAGTTCGGTATAGTAGGCAGTCTTGGTGAGCGAGTTGTTGAGAATCTCGCGGAATCCGCAACCAACGAGCTGTTCGCCGATGACATTCTGCCAATGATAAGCCTTGTCCTCGTCGCCGAGGATAGTGAGCGAACTCTTGAGCTGTGTAGGAATCTCAACATTGTTATATCCATAGATGCGGAGGATGTCCTCAACCACGTCGCAAGGACGCTGCACGTCAACACGATAGGCAGGAACGTCAAGCTCAAGACCAGTCTCGCTCTCGTTGACAATCTTCATGTCGAGGCTCTCAACGATAGACTTAATCATGTCGTTGCCAATATGCTTGCCAATGAGACAATCGACATACTCATAGTCGAGCTGCACACGTGCGTCTTCAATCTTGGTGGGATATACATCCTTAATCTCCATGCTCACCTTGCCGCCAGCCAACTGCTTGCACAGGATGGCAGCCTGCTTGAGAGCATAGATAATGCCGTTGGGGTCGATGCCACGCTCAAAGCGATAGCTGGCGTCGGTGCTCAATCCGTGGCGACGTGCACTCTTGCGAATCCATGTCGGGTGGAAATAAGCGCTCTCCAAAACAACGTTTGTTGTAGTGTCGTATGTGCCAGAACCCTTGCCACCGAAGATGCCAGCGATGCACATTGGGTCTTCGGCATTGCAGATGCTGAGGTCGTGCTCGCCGAGAGTGTGCTCCTCGCCGTCGAGAGTGACAAACTTGGTGCCTTCTGGCTGAGTGCGAACAACAATCTTGTTGCCCTTAACCATGTCGGCGTCGAAGCAGTGCATAGGCTGACCGTAAGCCATCATCACGTAGTTGGTGATGTCGACGATGTTGTTGATAGGACGCAAGCCGATGACCTTCAGCTTGTCCTGGAGCCATTCGGGGCTCTCCTTAACCTCACAATCAGTGATAGACACGCAAGCATAGCGCTTGCAAGCCTCGGTGTTCTCTATCTCAACGTCGATAGGAAGATTGGTGTTGTCGACTGTAAACTCAGTGCAGTCGGGACGATGGAGAGATGTCTCGTGTCCATTGCGGCGAAGCCATGCGTAGAGGTCGCGAGCCACACCCCAGTGAGAGAGGGCATCAGAACGGTTGGCGGTGATGTCAATCTCAATCACCCAGTCGCTCTCTACATGATAGTATTCGGCAGCAGGCTGTCCAATAGGAGCATCCTCAGGCAACACGATGATGCCATCGTGGCTTGTGCCAACGCCAATCTCGTCCTCGGCGCAAATCATGCCAAGGCTCTCAACACCGCGCAGTTTAGACTTCTTGATAACGAATTCCTTGTCGCCGTCGTAGAGCACGCAGCCAAGGTCGGCAACGATAACCTTCTGACCAGCAGCCACATTAGGTGCTCCGCAGACAATCTGCTGCGGTTCGGCTTTGCCAAGATCAACGGTTGTTATATGCAAGTGGTCTGAATTAGGGTGCAATTCGCAAGTCAATACCTTGCCCACGTACAGTCCCTTCAGTCCACCTTTAATGGTCTGTACTTCCTCAAGAGCGTCAACTTCGAGTCCGCATGAGGTCAGCGCGTCGGCTGTCTCTTGTGGGGTGAGGTCGAAATCAACATACTCCTTAAGCCATTTATATGAAATCTCCATTATAATGATTTTTTTAGTATACTCAAAACTTGGTGCAAAATTACTAAAAAATGGATAAGTAGACAAAAATTTACATGAAATAATATATAAATGAAGAAGAGCGTGCCCAAACCCAGGTTTAATGAGTTTAGTACGCTCTCCATCTAACTATCTAATTTACGTATTATTTGTATAAGTATCTCTTGATGCTCTTCTTAGGAGTCTTCTCAAACTCCTCGTGCACAATCTCTATTGCCGACAGACGGCAGTAGGGTGGTTGGGTGGCATTGAGTTCCTGGCGGTTCTCCTCCATAATCTTCTCAAGGTCGGCATCGTTGAGGCGCATTGTGGCAGCCTCGTCGAAGTCGGGGTGTACAAGACCTACGAGTTTCTCGCCACGCTGAACAACAATACACTCGTTGACCATGGCAAGAGAGTTTAGTTTGTCCTCAATTTCCTCGGGATAGATGTTCTGACCAGAGGCTCCGAGGAGCATATTCTTGGAGCGTCCCTTGATAAATACATTGCCATCGGCATCCATGAGTCCGAGGTCGCCAGTGTGATACCAACCCTCTTCGTCGAGAGTCTGTGCTGTAGCCTCCTCGTTCTTGAAGTAGCCAAGCATCACGTTGAGACCGCGAGCAAGGATTTCGCCTGGTATGTTCTCTGGGTCGGGAGAGTCGATCTTCACCTCCATGTGTACAACAGGCTTGCCACATGAGCCTGGAACAAAATCCTGATAGTCGGCATAGCAGATGATTGGGGCACACTCTGTAGCACCATAACCCACAGTGTAAGGGAATTCGATGCGCTTGAGGAACTGCTCTACCTCCTGGTTGAAGGCAGCACCACCAACGATAATCTCGTAGAATTTGCCACCGAAAGCATTGACAACCTGCTCTTTTATCTTCTCGTTAACCTTCTTGCTGACGATAGGCATGTTGAGAAGTAGGCGCATACGGTTGTTCTGAATCTTCGGGAACACCTTCTTGCGGATAATCTTCTCGATGACGAGTGGCACGGCAATGATGATAGCCGGCTTGACCTCGGCAAATGCAGCGGCAATGATAGCTGGTGACGGCACACGGTTGAGATAGTAGACGTGGCAACCAAAGATGAATTCAAACATGAACTCGAATGCCATGCCATACATGTGAGCCATAGGCAGGATGCTGATGACGTTGTCGCCCTTCTTCACCTTCTTGCCAATAACGCTATCAGCGAAGTCGTAGTTGCTCCACATGGCGCGATAAGGAATCATTACACCCTTAGAGAAGCCAGTAGTGCCACTGGTATAGTTGATAAGAGCAAGCTCATTTGGGCTCTGCTCCTTGTAATAGTTGACATGCTCCTTGCGGAAATACTTGGGGAATTTCTTACCGAACATCTCGTTGAGGTGCTCACGAGCATACGTCAGCTTGTCGGTGCGCGACACCACGAGCGAGTAGTCGGGTATGTAGATGATGCCTTCGAGGTCAGGCATCTTGGTCTGGTCGATGATAGTAGCCACATAGTCGCCGACAAAGAGAAGCTTAGCCTCGCTGTGGTTGACGATGTTGTGAATCTGGTCGGCGGTGAACTCATGCAGAATAGGCACAGCCACTGCGCCGTATGTGAGTGTTGCAAGGAAAGCCACAGCCCAGCTTGAGCTATTGCGTCCACAGAGAGCAATCTTGTCGCCCTTGACCACACCGCTGCTCTCGAACATTATGTGCAACTTTTCTATTTTGCGGGCTACGTCGTGATACTGCAGTGTTGCGCCCTTGAAGTCGGTGAGAGCATCTTTTTCCCAATTATCTATGATGCTCTTCTCTATAAGAGAATTAAAACTAGGTATTTCCATCCTTGTAGTTGTTTTTGATGTGAGGTGTTTTTTTATTTGTAAAGATATCTTTTGATGCTCTTCTTAGCAGTCTTTTGGAATTCTTCTTTCTGTATTATTATAGATGAAATCTTGCAGAATGGTGGCAACTGCGAGTTGAGCGTTTTGAGGTTTTCGTCCATAATGCCCTTCACATCGTCGTCGTCGAAGTCCATTGCCTCCTTGTCTTCTATTTCAGGGTGTACGAGAGCCACGAGTTTGTTGTCGCGCTGTATGATGATGCTCTCGCCGACGAGTGGCATGTTGTTGAGCTTGTCCTCTATCTCCTCAGGGTATACGTTCTGACCATTGGCTCCGAGAAGCATGTTCTTGATACGTCCCTTGATGTAGATGTGACCAGATGGTGACATTGTGGCAAGGTCGCCAGTGTGGAACCATCCATCAGCATCGATAACGGCGCGTGTTGCCTCCTCGTTTTTGTAGTAGCCAAGCATAACGTTGGTGCCACGTGTAATGAGTTCGCCTGGCACGTGCTCAGGGTCGGGGCTGTCGATTTTCACCTCCATATGACTAACAGCAGGTCCACATGAGGTCATCTTGTATTCGTCGTGGTTGGCGAATGTGATGAGTGGAGCTGTCTCGGTAGTGCCGTAACCGATGGTGATAGGCACACCAACGCTGTTGAGGAATTCCTCGATGCCCTGATTGAGTGGAGCGCCGCCCACAATTATCTCGTAGGCATTGCCACCAAACGCATCCATGATGCGCTGGCATATATGCTGCTTAATCTTCTTGTTGATGACCGGCATGTTCATGAGCAGCTTCATGCGGTTGGTCTGTACCTCGGCGAGCACTCTGCGGCGGATAATCTTCTCCACAACGAGTGGCACGGCGACGATGAGTCGTGGCTTCACCTCGGCGAATGCTTCGGCGATGAGCGACGGCGACGGCAGACGGTTGAGGAAGTAGATGTGGCAACCATTGATGAATCCGAAGAGAAACTCCACGGCGAGTCCATACATGTGAGCCATCGGAAGGATGCTGACCAAGTTGCTGCCAGGCTTGACATTGGGAGTCAAGAATTTCAGTATATGGTCGAGATTGCCCCACAGAGCACGGTAGGGCAACATCACTCCCTTGGAGAATCCGGTGGTGCCACTGGTGTAGTTGATCATTGCCAACTCCTCAGGACTCTGCTCTTTATAGTAATGTATATGTTCCTTGCGGAAGTATTTGGGGTAGCGCTTGCCGAATATCTCGTTGAGATGCTCGCGTGCGAACGTGAGTTGCTCGGTGCGTGCCACTACAATGGAGAAGTCGGGCAGGTAGATGATACCTTCGAGGTGCGGCATTTCGTCTGGTGTGATTTGTGTATTCACTACGTCGCCAACGAACAACAACTTGGAATCGCTGTGGTTGACAATGTTGTGTATCTGTTCAGACGTAAATTCATTCTGAATGGGTACGGCGACAGCGCCGTAAGTGAGTGTAGCGAGGAATGCCACAGCCCAATGGCTGCTATTGCGTCCGCACAAAGCGATTTTGTCGCCGCGCTTTACGCCGCAGTTCTCGAACATGATGTGTAGCTTCTCAATCTTACGTGCCACATCGTGGAATTGCAAGGTCGCTCCCTTGTAGTCGGTAAATGCGTCCTTATCCCAAAACTTTAGAATACTATCTTCAATATATGAGTTGAAACTGGGTATTTGCTCCATTGCACAATCTTCAAAATTTTGTGCAAAGATACATCATTATTTGCACATTCCCAAAACTTTTGTGCGGTAAATGGTTTTTTAATGGTGTTTTTTAGGTAAGAGTATAGATTTTTGAAGATATTAGAACATTAGGACAGAAAAATATAACACATGAGAACATTAGACCATGTATTATTCCAAAACGTGTTCTAATGTTCTCATGTGTTCAAATCGGCTATTCGTAGCGCATTGACTTAGCCGGGTGTATATGTGAAATGAGGTAGCTCGGGGCTATGAGCACAAACATGGCGATGAGCAATGTGGCTATGTTGAGCGCAATGACAAAGAGCCAGTTGACTTCTACGGGTACGGTGTCGACGTAGTATGTGGCTGGGTCGAGCTTTATTAAGCCTGTTGTCTTTTGTAGGAAGATGAGGGCGAGGGCTATGAGGTCGCCAATCAACAGACCCTTGCCAATGATGAAGGCTGCAAACCATAAGAAAGTGTGGCGCACGGTGGAATTGCGTGCTCCGAGAGCTTTCAGTATGCCAATCATTGTGGTGCGTTCGAGGATGATAATGAGCAGTCCGCTAATCATGGTCACTACTGCCACGGCAGTCATTATGGCAAGAATTATCCACACGTTGAGGTCGAGCAAGTCGAGCCATGAGAATATCTGTGGCGAGAGTTCGCGGATTGACTTAGACGAATAGGTGTTGCTATATTGGTCTTGTGTTCGGTTGACGCGGTTGACAAGCACTTCGGCAGTCTCATTCAGTTTAGAGAAGTCGCTGACGGTTAGTTCGGCACCCGTTGCAAGGTCGTCAGTCCATCCGTTCAGTTTGCGTGCTGTGTACAGGTCGCAGAAGCATGTAATCTTGTCATATTGCGAGAGATTGGTCTGATATATGCCTTGGATGGTGAACCGTCGTGTACGCACGCCGCCGTCGCCGATGAAATAGGCAAAGATGCGGTCGCCACTCTTTACCTTCAACTTGTCTGCCATCGTCTTAGATATAAGAATGCGGTTGGTGCTTGACGAGTCGGAGAACTTAGGGATAGAGCCGCTAACCATGTTTTGGTGTATGAAGGTAGAGTCGAACTCGGGTCCAACGCCCTTGAACAACACACCGAGAAAGTCGTTATCGGTCTTCAAGATGCCTTGTTTTGTGGCGAAACGCTGCACGTGGCTTACACCGTATGTCTTGCGTAGCACCTGCATCATCGAGTCGTTCATCTGTATAGGTTGGTCGGTGGCTGCCGACTGTAAGGCATAAAAATTGGCAACTTGCACATGGCTACCAAATCCCACAACCTTATCTCTAATAGTGTGCTTAAAGCCAAGCACCACACATACACTTATAATCATCACCGCCAGTCCTATCGCAACGCCGGCAGTGGCGATGCGTATGGCAGGCTTGGACACCTTCTGTCGGTCGTCTGTATGGTCGGAATAAATGCGGCGGGCAATAAAAAGGGGAAAATTCATATAACGTTTATCTCTGTATATATATTAGGAGGGTATGGTTTTGCTGCCATACCCTCCCATAAATATTTATTCAAATATAAGTCCTATTTTGAATAGCTACTCATAAATAGATATTAATCTTTGCTGTCTACTCGTCCTGGATAAACCTCCAACGCTTTGCGCAACACGATGAGCGCACGAGTGAGATCTTCCTTGTTGAGCACATAGGCTATGCGCACTTGGTTGCAGCCTACGCCTGGTGTGGTGTAGAAACCAGCTGCTGGTGCCATCATAACAGTCTCGCCCTCGTATGAAAATTCTTCAAGACACCAACGACAGAACTTCTCAGAGTCGTCAACAGGCAACTGTGCTACGGTGTAGAAAGCACCCATTGGTATTGGAGAATATACGCCCGGTATGCGGTTGAGTCCATCGATGAGACATTTGCGTCGCTCTACATATTCCTCGTATACATCGCGATAGTACTCCTCGGGTGCGTCGAGTGATGCCTCTGCTACAATCTGTCCCAAGAGTGGGGGAGAAAGGCGAGCCTGGCACAACTTCATAACGGCAGCACGTACTTCTGGATTCTTAGTAATCAAGGCTCCGATGCGTATGCCACACTCTGAGTAGCGCTTTGAAACAGAGTCGATGAGTATGACGTTTTGTTCGATGCCCTCCAAGTGGCATGCCGATATATATGGCGAGCCAGTGTAGATATACTCACGATAAACCTCGTCAGAGAAGAGGTAGAGGTCGTATTTCTTTACAAGGTCGCGTATCTGGTTCATCTCGCGGCGTGTATAAAGATAGCCGGTTGGATTGTTGGGGTTGCAGATGAGGATGGCGCGTGTATGCTCGTTGATGAGTTCCTCGAATTTTTCTACCTTAGGCAGCGAGAAACCCTCCTCGATGGTTGTCGCAATGGTGCGTATCTTTGCTCCCGCAGAGATGGCGAACGCCATGTAGTTGGCGTATGCAGGCTCCGGGATGATGATCTCGTCGCCAGGGTTTAGGCACGACATGAAGGCAAATAGTACAGCCTCCGAACCGCCCGACGTGATGATGATGTCGTCGGCAGTCACGTTGATGTTGAAACGCTTGTAGTAGCCCGTGAGCTTCTCGCGGTAAGATTGGATGCCTTGTGATGGCGAGTATTCCAAAACCTTACGGTCAATATGCTTCAGGGCGTCGAGTCCCACCTGTGGTGTCGGCAGGTCGGGCTGTCCGATGTTGAGGTGATAGACTTTTACACCGCGTTTCTTGGCTGAAGCGGCCAGCGGCGCCAATTTGCGTATCGGCGATTCGGGCATTTCAAGTCCGCGTACTGAGATTTCTGGCATAGCGTATAGCTTTTTTACTGATTATAATAAGTGTCATCTTATATCTGTCGGCATACCCCATAAACAGGCGCTTGCCGCCAAGCAGTCTCACTGCAATATGCAAAGATACGATAAATAGGTATAAGCACAAAATTTTTTGCAGACAAATCTGATTGGCAATACTTGTTTCTGAAAATATTTTGTTTTGTATTATTGTGTATTGTCAAGTATTTTAGCTAAATTTGCAAAATAAATATCATAAAAACAAATTTGATACTAATACTATACTAATTATGATAGACGTAAAAGAAACATTGAACAGCGCCGAGGAGCGCATGGAAATGGGAGCCATGTATCTTGAGGAGCAGCTGGCACGCATCCGTGCCGGACGTGCTAACGTGGCAATCCTCGACGGTGTAAGAGTTAGCTCATGGGGCTCAATGGTTCCTCTGAACCAGGTTGCAAACGTTACAGTGCCTGATCCACGCACTATCGCCATCCGTCCTTTCGACAAGAAGCAGATTCGCGATATCGAAAAGGCTATCATGGATAGCGATGTAGGCATCACTCCAGAGAACAACGGCGAGATTATCCGTCTTGGTATTCCGCAGCCTACTGAGGAGCGCCGTAAGGAGCTTGTTAAGCAGTGCAACAAGATTGGCGAGCGTACAAAGGTGGAGATTCGCAATGCACGCCAGGAGACCAAGGATAAACTCAAGAAGGGTATCAAGGACGGATTGTCAGAGGATCTTGAGAAGGACGCTGAGGGCGAACTGCAGAAGATTCACGACAGATATGTCAAGAAGGTTGAGGATCTGCTCGCTGCTAAGCAGAAGGAGATTATGACTGTGTAATTTTTTCAGTAGATAATTTGAAAGGATTAGTAATCAAGAACACGGGTAGCTGGTATACTGTGCGAACTGACGAGGGGGCTATTGTTGATTGTAAAATCAAGGGTAACTTTCGCCTCAAAGGCATACGCAGCACCAACCCGGTGGCTGTGGGTGACAATGTGGAGATAGTGCGCAATCAGGAGGGTACGGCGTTTATTACTGCTATCTGCGACCGGCGCAACTATATCATACGAAAGTCGCAGAACCTGAGCAAGCAGAGCCACATCATTGCTGCCAATGTCGACCAGGCTTTTCTCATCGTTACGGTGAACTATCCGCAGACGAGCACTATCTTCATCGACCGTTTCCTCGCAACAGCCGAGGCTTACAGCGTGCCGACGGTGTTGGTGTTCAATAAGACTGATATTCTCTCTTATGAGGAACGTCATTATCAGCAGATGATGATGACGCTCTATGAGACAGTGGGCTACAAATGTATCGCTGTCTCGGCAACTACCGGACAGGGTATGGAGGTTGTTGCACCAATGCTGAGGGACAAGATAACGCTCCTTAGTGGCAATAGTGGTGTGGGCAAGTCGACGTTTATCAACTACATCTTGCCCGATGCCAACCTGCGTACATCGTCTATTAGCGACGCTCACAATACTGGTATGCATACCACGACTTTCTCCGAGATGTTGCAGCTGCCCGAGGGCGGATATCTGATAGACACTCCTGGAATAAAGGGTTTTGGCACGTTTGATATTGAACCGGAAGAGTTGACGAGTTATTTCAAGGATATATTCCACTTCTCTAAGGACTGCCGATTTAACAACTGCACGCACACGCATGAGCCGGGATGTGCTGTTCTCAAGGCTGTTGAGGACCACTATATTGCTGCATCGCGCTATCAGAGTTATCTCTCTATGTTGCAAGATAAGGATGAGAACAAGTATCGTGAGGCCTACTAAACGTGCAAAAATAAACAAAAAAAGACTGCTCAGTTTCCCTAAGGCAAACCTTTTGGGAGACAGAGCAGTCGGCTTTTATTTCTGTGTTAATAAAGTTTCTTTTGTAGAAAAGCTCACATTACTTAGTGAGGAACATGTTGTTGTTCACTACAAATGCCTGAGCAATAGAAACAACACATGCCAATACGATTAAACTTGTAAGCATCATAATCTTTTTCCTTTCTTTTTAATTGTTATTTGTTATCACTAAAATCTTTCTCTCTTTTACCTTGTGTGTGCTATGTTCTTCATGAAGTGCATGTCCTTTTTAGGGCAGTGCGATTTGTATTACTTCGTGAAGTTGATCTTGTTGTTAACTACTACAGCCTCAACAATAGCTGCACAACAAATTGCGAAAATGAAACCAAAAATCATCATAATACTAATCCTTTCTTTTGTTATCCTAAACTTGTTATCCTAAATCTCTTTACCTACGCTCCTTATTGTTATCACAGGATGCGCTGAGGACTAATGCCTCTGAACTTGCTTCGTGTTGCTTAAGATAGGCTTCATTCAGCTCGTTCGTTTTAACAGGTGCAAAGATAATGTCTTTTGTGTACGCACACAAGTTTTTATCGATATATTTCTGCTTTGTCTTATATTTATTGATATCAGTCAATATGTTGTCGTAAATTTGTGTCAAATAGGCAGTTTTTGACAGTTTTGGCATATATTAATATATAAAAAGAGTGTGTCAAAACTCACAAATGGGTTTTGACACACTCTTTATTATAGTTTTTAGAGTTGGTTTTAGTCGAGCAGTGTGGATGCACGCACACGCGACAGAGTCTCTGGAGTCATTTGTAGATAGCTTGCGATGTATACAAGTGGAGCACGCAACACCACCTGTGGCATGAGTTTGCACATTCTCTTATAGCGGTCTTGTGCTGTTTCAAAGCGCACGAGGTCGGCATGCACCTGCGACTGGATGAGGCTCTCCTCCAATATTTTGCGATAGAGTATCTGTATGTTGACGTTGTGCAGTGCCACGCGTTCCAAATCGGCCTTTGGCAGTGCATATACAATGGTTGGTTCGAGTGCTTCTACTTGCAAACGTGTAGGCTCCTCCTTGAACAGGCTTTCGATGCACATCACTATGGAGTGGTCTTGTGCCAAGTGCTCGGTCACTTCCTTGCCATGCTTGAAATAGAACTGGCGCATGAGTCCCTTATCAATGTACAAGAACTGCTTGCACACTTCGCCTTCCTTGAGCACCATTTCACCCTTTGCATACTTGATTGGAACAAGAATACTCTCCAAGACATCAAGTTCATCATGAGTCATCGTACTGTAGCGTCTTGCCAACTCTCGGGCTATGTCGCGCGTGTTAGTACTGACCATTTCTTTCATAAGATACCTTCCTTTCTGTTTTTAGCTTATTCTATAAATTAGTCAAGTTTTAAAAGTTCTAACTATTAGTCGAGTTTAAGCACTGCGAGGAATGCCTTCTGTGGTACCTCTACATTGCCAATTTGCTTCATACGCTTCTTTCCTTTCTTCTGCTTCTCAAGCAGTTTGCGCTTACGGCTAACGTCTCCACCATAACACTTGGCTGTAACGTCCTTGCGCACGCACTTGATAGTTTCGCGTGCTACAATCTTAGCTCCGATGGCAGCTTGTATTGCGATGTCAAATTGCTGTCGTGGAATCAAGTCCTTCAGCTTCTCACACATCTTGCGTCCCATGCTTACGGCATTGTCTTGGTGGGTGAGGGCAGAGAGTGCGTCGACAGGTTCGCCGTTGAGTAGGATGTCGAGCTTGGCGAGTCGTGATGGTCGGAATCCGTCGATATGATAGTCGAATGATGCGTATCCCTTGCTTATTGACTTCAACTTATCGTAGAAGTCAATCACTATCTCGCCCAAAGGCAGCATGAAATGTAGCTCCACACGGTTGCCGCTGACATACTCCTGGTTTATCAACTCACCGCGCTTGTCAAGACAGAGTGTCATGATAGGACCGATGAAGTTGGTTGTTGTGATAATGGTAGAGCGTATGTATGGCTCCTCGATATGGTCGATGAGTGTCTGTTCGGGCAATCCAGACGGATTGTGCACCTCCTTGACGCCTCCCTGTTTGTCGTAAACCAAGTACGACACGTTTGGCACTGTGGTGATGACATCCATGTTAAATTCGCGGTCTAGTCGCTCTTGCACAATTTCCATGTGCAAAAGTCCAAGGAATCCGCAGCGGAAACCGAATCCGAGAGCCACTGACGATTCTGGTGAGAATGTCAGAGAGGCATCGTTGAGCTGTAGTTTCTCAAGCGAAGCACGCAGATTTTCATATTCGCTCGGGTCTATTGGATAGACTCCAGCAAACACCATAGGCTTAACCTCTTGGAATCCAGAAATTGCTTTTTCGCATGGTTGAGTCACATGTGTGATTGTGTCACCCACTTTCACCTCAGTTGCATCCTTGATGCCCGAGATGATGTAGCCCACTTCGCCTGTACCAAGCATCTGGTGTGGCACCATGTCCATCTTTAGAACGCCCACTTCGTCGGCTACATATTCCATTCCGGTGTTGAAGAACTTCACCTTGTCACCCTTGCGTATCTCGCCGTTCTCCACTTTGAAGTAAGCAATAATGCCTCTGAATGAGTTGAACACAGAGTCAAAGATGAGTGCTTGCAGTGGAGCCTTCGGGTCGCCTGTGGGGTGTGGTACGCGTTCAACGATGGCCTGAAGCACTTCGTCAACGCCCTCTCCTGTCTTGCCAGAGGCACGCAGAATATCCTCGCGCTTACAACCGATGAGTTCGATAATCTCATCTTCAACCTCGTCGGGCATAGCGCTTGGCATATCAATCTTATTGAGCACAGGTATAATCTCCAAGTCATGCTCTATTGCCATGTACAGATTGGAGATAGTCTGTGCCTGTACTCCCTGTGTGGCATCTACAACAAGCAACGCACCCTCGCAGGCAGCGATGCTTCGTGACACCTCGTACGAGAAATCGACGTGTCCCGGAGTATCAATAAGATTGAGAATATATGTTTGGCCATTATGCTTATACTCCATCTGGATGGCGTGGCTTTTGATGGTTATACCGCGTTCTTTCTCCAGATCCATGTTGTCAAGCATCTGACCTTCAGTTATCTTGATTGTTTGTGTGCGCTCCAACAATCGGTCGGCAAGTGTTGATTTGCCGTGGTCGATGTGGGCAATAATGCAGAAATTCCTAATATTGTCCATTGATATATATCAGTTTTATGTGCAAAGTTACTTGTTTTTTCCGACAAATAGGTATCTTTGCATAAGAAAAATATACAAATATATTAAATCATTATTAGTATGAAGCATATTATATATTGTGTCCTCGCCTGTTCGGCATTGCTTTGCAGTTGTCACGAGAGCTTGGAGGAGCGTGCTCTGCGCGAAGCCCGCGAATATACCGAGAAATATTGCCCTACTCCCGAGCAGAACTTCACCCGCACCGACAGTGTTACTTTCGACCTTTCTACCAAGACCTATCACTACTATTGTTCGGTAACTGGTCAGCTTGATGAAAAGGAAATCTTCGACCTTAATAGGCAGAAGCTCGCTGAAGCGCTTCTTAATAATCTCAAGGAGAATACTGCTTTCCGTGCCTACAAGAAAGAGGGTTTTGCCTTTCGGTGGACACTACGTTCTGATAAGGACAAGCGTGTTATCTATTTTGATAAGCGATTTACGGCAAAGGACTACAACTAATACAGAATAAAACAAGGGCTGGATTCGTATAGTGTTGAATCCAGCCCTTGTTTTATTTATGAGTGTCTTGATATATATCAGTGTGCTTATTACAATGTGTTAGTCACCTCGTTGCCCATCTGCATCACGTATGTCAAGTTGATGTCCTTGTCAAACATGATGATGTCGGCGTCCTTACCGTCCTCGATAGAGCCCTTGCGGTCGTATATTCCCATAATCTTGGCAGGTGTCTCGCTTGCCATACGGAATACGTCCTCCATAGGAATCTCTGCCTTCTGGATGCAAGTACGGATGAGAGTGTCCATAGTGGCGATAGATCCAGCAAGTGCTGAGTGGTCAGCTAGTTTGCACACACCGTCCTCAAGAATGACACTTGGCTCTGAAGATACGACGCCTTCGCTTGCAGCGTAAGCCAGTGAGTCTGTGATGAGTGCTGTCTTCTCCACGCCCTTAATCTGATAAACCACGTGAAGCATAATTGGTGGCACATGGATGCCGTCGGCAATCACCTCTACGGTCATGTCCTGAAGTGCATAGACACTCTCTACTGTGCCTGGCACCTTGAACTCATGCTCCTTGTAAACCACTGGCATGGCGTTGTAGAAGTGGGCTGCGTGTGACAAACCTGCATCATGAGCAGCTACTACAGCCTCGTATGTGGCACGTGTACATGTTAGTGCTGTGAGCACACCGTGCTTGCGGCAAGCAGTGATGAACTCCACCGAACCTATAAGTTCAGGAGCCTCGTCCCAACGCTTGATGCACGAATACTTGTCTAGTAATGGTTCGTATTCTTCTGCAAGCGGAGCTTTAATCAATACCGGATTCTGTGCGCCAGCTTGCTTGGGGTTGATATACGAGCCTTCGATGTGGAGTCCCTGTACAGGGCTGTTCTCCTCAGTCATTAGTTTCTCGCAAACCTGACAAGCAGCCTCAATGGTAGGCAGTGTTGACGACGAGAGTGTAGGGTATATTGTCGTTGTGCCGTGCTTCATGTGAGCATTTACCGCTGCTCGGAAAGCATCTTCGCTGCCTTCGATGAAGTCGTGACCGCCTCCACCATGTGTGTGCATGTCTACGCCACCAGGAACAACGTAGCATCCCTTGGCATCAATGATTTCGGCATCCACGATGTGGAGGTCAATATTTGATACGGCTTTGATTTTGTTGCCGTCTATGATAACTGAGCCGCCCTCAATCCAGCCATTAGGGGTGAGAATGCGACCATTGACTATTTGCTTTAACATAACAGTTGTGTGGTTTAGAGTTCGTTTGTTACTTCGTTGCCCATCTGCATCACGTATGTGAGCTTGAGGTCATTGTCGAACATCATGATGTCGGCATCCTTTCCGTCTTCAAGAGATCCCTTGCGGTCATATACGCCCATAATCTTGGCAGGAGTCTCGCTTGCCATGCGGCATGCGTCCTCCATAGGGATGTTTGCCATCTGCACACATGTGCGGATAAGTCGGTCCATAGTGGCGATAGAGCCGGCGAGAGCCGAATGGTCGGCAAGCTTGCATACGCCGTCCTCAAGGATTACGCGTGGGTCGAATGCCACACCCTCGTCGCTTGCTGCGCAAGCCAGTGAGTCGGTGATAAGTGCTGTCTTCTCTACGCCCTTAATCTGATAAACAACGCGTAGCATCACTGGCGGCACGTGTATGCCGTCGGCTATTACTTCTACGGACATGTCGGGCAGCGCATAAACACTCTCTACGGTGCCAGGCACCTTAAATTCATGCTCCTTGTAAACTACAGGCATTGCGTTGTAGAAGTGTGTAGCGTGCATCATGCCAGCCTTGTGTCCGGCAATCACATCTTTATATGTAGCACGTGTGTGGCCTATTGATGCCAATACACCATGCTTGCGGCAAGCATTGATGAATTCTATTGAACCAGGAAGTTCAGGAGCCTCGTCCCAGCGCTTGATGCACGGATACTTCTCAAGCAATGGTTCGTATTCCTCGGCAACTGGAGCTTTGATCCACTCAGGAATCTGTGCGCCAGCCTGTTTTGGGTTGAAGTATGGACCTTCGAGGTGAAGTCCGAGCACAGGGCTATTCTCCTCTGCCATAAGCTTCTCGCATGTCTGGCATGCGGCTTCTATCATAGGTACTGTAGAAGAAGAAAGTGTCGGGAAGATAGATGTGGTGCCATGTTTCATGTGCGCCTTGATAGCTACGCGGAAAGCTTCTTCGCTTCCTTCCATGAAGTCGCGTCCTCCGCCACCATGTACGTGCAATTCCACGCCACCAGGAACAACATAGCAACCTTTAGCATCGATAATTTCGGCATTTACAATGTGCAGGTCGCTGTTAGACACTGCCTTAATTTTGTTGCCGTCAATGATTACGGAACCGTTCTCAAGCCAACCATTCGGAGTGAGAATACGTCCATTAATGATTTGTTTTAGCATAATTGATTGATTAGTTTTATGAACTTGCCAAGCATGCATAATATGCTCGTGTGTATATGTGCAAGACTCTTTAAGTTCTTTAGGTGTAATTTGAAAGCAAAGGTACATATATTTCTTAGATAAAGCACAATAAATTAACAAAAAATAAACAACAAAATATGTTTGTGTATAGTGTTAATAGCGAAGTTTTTAGTACTTTTGCTTCTCATTATTCTAACTAATATTTAATATATAGCAATGAAGGACGTTCCAGTATTGCTGCTCACGGGTTATCTGGGCAGCGGAAAGACAACATTGGTAAACCGTATCCTTTCAAATAAGAAGGGCATTAAGTTCGCGGTCATCGTGAACGACATAGGTGAGGTTAATATCGACGCCGACCTCATACAGCAAGGTGGAGTGGTCAACCAGAAGGATGATAGCCTTGTGGCTCTGCAAAATGGCTGCATCTGCTGCACGCTCAAGATGGACCTCGTTGAGCAGTTACGTGAGATTGTGGCTGAGCAGCGTTTCGACTATATCGTCATCGAGGCAAGCGGCATCTGCGAGCCTGCTCCTATCGCTCAAACTATATGTTCTATCCCGACCTTAGGTCCACAGTATGTGTCTAAGGGTGTGCCTCGTCTCGACTGCATCACTACTGTAGTAGATGCTTTGCGTATGAAGGATGAGTTTGGTAGTGGTGATGCTCTTGGCAGAACAGACCTTGAGGAGGATGACCTTGAGAATCTTGTCATCCAGCAGATAGAGTTCTGTAATATTATCTTGCTTAACAAGGCTTCTGAGGTGAGTGCCGAGGAGTTCAATCATCTAGTGGAGATAATACATGCCATACAGCCCAAAGTTGTAATCATGCCGTGCGACTATGGTGACATCGACCTCGACCGCATTCTCAATACCCACATGTTCAGATTTGACGAAGTGGCTACGTCGGCTGCATGGATCGACCAGCTTGAGCATCATCATGGCGACGAGGATGAAGATGAAGAAGAGGAACACGAACATGCTCATGACCATGAACACTGTCATCATCACGACCATGAGCATGACGAGCATTGTCATCATCATGATCACGAGGGTGGTGAGGTTGAGGAATACGGCATAGGCACATTTGTGTATTATCGTCGCAAACCGTTCGACATGAACTTCTTCGATCACTTCGTTGCCAAGTTGTGGCCAAAGAGCGTAATACGTGCTAAAGGTATCTGTTGGTTTAAGGATCAGCCCGAGATGTGCTACCTCTTTGAGCAGGCTGGCAGACAGATAGGCTTGAAGAATGCTGGACAGTGGTATGCCACAATGCCTGAGGACGAGCTTAAGCCTTTGCTCGAACGTGAGGAAGGTCTGCGTAAGGACTGGGACGAGAAGTATGGCGACCGCATGCAGAAGATAGTCTTTATCGGACAGAATATGGACAAGAAGACTATAAAAGAGCAACTTGACATGTGTTTGACCGACTAATTTTGTTTTTTAATGTATGAGGCTGTGGCGAACACACCATAGTCTCATACATTTTAGTTTTGTTATTGTTATATTTGCTTCTTTCTTGGGTCTGCAAGTGTTATCACTTCGCAGTCGGTGAAGCGTGAGCCGTCGATAGTTAGTCTGACGAGTGTGCGCTCCTTGTGCCACCCTTGCAGTCCTGCTGCACCAGGATTGATATGCAGCAGTCCCAAAGCCTTGTCATATTTTACTTTAAGTATATGCGAGTGACCGCTTATGAAGAGTTGTGGCGGATTCTCCATTATTTGTCTTATTATGCTACGGTCATAACGTCCTGGGTAGCCACCAATGTGTTTCATCAGCACATCAACATTCTCACATTTGAATCGCAGCACATCCTTGAACATCAACCGTAGATCGCCGCCGTCGCCATTTCCACAAACTGCACGTAGAGGACGAAATGCCGCAAGCCTTTCGGCGATTTCTGTTGAACAGAAGTCGCCACAATGCCATATCTCGTCGCAAGGTTCGAAGTATTGTAGATAGCGGTCGTCCCAATAAGAGTGGGTGTCGCTGATAATGCCAATCTTCTTCATTTCTTCACCTTGCGTATGAAGTCGGCTATATATTCCTTGGTACCCTCAAGTCCGAGTCGCGATGAGTTTATACACAGGTCGTACGACGTACTGCTGCCCCAGGTTTTGCCTGTGTAGTAGTTGTAGTAGCTTGAGCGTGTACCCTCCTTATTGTCAATTATCTTCTTTGCCTCATCGGCAGAGCAGTTTTTTATTTTCTGTATGTTAGCAATGCGCTCTTCGATATCTGCTGTGATGAAGATAGTCACAATGTTAGGACTATCGCGCAGTACATAGTCGGCACATCGTCCCACAAACACACACGGCGACTCCTCAGCAGCCTTGCGAATGGCATCGCTCTGTATACGGAACAGGTTCTCCTGCGACAGTCCGTTATCGTAGAACGACGAGTCGCTTATGAACGGTACGTGCATGTGGAATATCTGGTCGAGAAATCCCTTGCGTTCATCGTTCTTCTCGAAAAACTCCTCGCTGAATCCACTTTCTTTTGCAGCGAGGTTGAGCACCTCACGGTCGTAGAACTTGCAGCCGAACTCCTCGGCAAGCATCTTGGCTATTATACGTCCGCCGCTACCAAGTTGGCGACCAACGCTTATTATCAAATTGTTGTTGCTCATAATCTATTAGGTTTATTATATATAAGTATGTAGGAGGTAAGTTCTTCGTACCTTCTATGCTGTTTTTAGTTTCTTGATGTATTTAGTCAGCATTGTAGCAGCCACAATCACAGATATCACGTCGCTGATGGGTTGAGCCATCCATACACCGTCCACTTGATAGAAGTTGGGCAGAACCAATAGTAGTGGCAAAAAGAACAGTAGTTGTCTTGACAGCGACAGCAACATGCTCACCTTTGCCTTGCCAATACTTTGGAAGAATCCGGTACACACCATCTGTATGCCCACGACGGGAAATACGAGCATTGTGATATGTATGGCGCGTTCAGCTATCTTAATCAGTGTTTCGTCTGTAGTGAAGAGTCGTGCGCACTCATACGGCAGAGTTTGTGCTATTACCCATCCCAGTGTGGTGATGCATAGGGCCAATGTCATGGTGTACTTCAATACGGTGATGAGTCGGTCGTAGTTGCGTGCTCCGTAGTTGTATCCAGCTATAGGGAACATTCCCTGATTGATACCCATATTAATCATAATGAATATGAAGATAATTTTGTTGCAGATGCCGAACGCACCCACAGCAAGATCGCCTCCATGAAATGTCAGGGCGTTGTTGATGAATATGATGACGATGCACGAGCACACGTTCATGGCAAATGGTGACATGCCGATGGCTATGATATTCTTGAATATGTGCTTTACAGGGCGATAGATGCCGCGTTTGAAATGTACGATGCACTGCGGATTGCTGAATATACGCAGCTGCCACATCAATACACAGAACTGTGCTATGATGGTGGCGAGTGCTGCACCACCTATACCCATGTGTAGTGGCCAGATAAATATTGGCGAGAGAATGGCATTGAGTATGACAGTCATGATTGACGCCATCATTGCCGAGCGTGGCTTGGAGGCGGCACGCAGTATGGCGTTCATGCCAAAGAACATGTGCGAGATAACATTGCCGGCAAGTGTGATGACCATATATTCGCGTGCATAGGGTAGGGTAGCATCGCTTGCACCGAAGAATTTTAGGATGGGGTTGAGGAATAGGAGCGTGATGATACTGAAAGCTATGCCGATGATGAGGTTAAGCGTTACGGCGTTGCCGAATACCTGTTCCGCAGTACGATAGTCCTTCTGTCCGAGTTTTACTGATATGCATGTAGATGCACCCACACCAACACCTGCGCCGAAAGCTGCGCCGAGGTTTTGCAAGGGGAATGTGATGGCAAGTCCGCTGATTGCCAGTGCGCCGCAGCCATGTCCAATAAAGATGCTGTCGGTCATGTTGTAGAGCGATGCCGCTGTCATGGCGGCAATAGCTGGCAGGGCATACTGCATGAGCAGTTTGCCTACGGGCTTAGTGCCGAGTTCAAGGGTCGCCTGTTTGCTGTTATCCATACTTTCGTTTGCTATTAGAAGTGTTTTAGTATTAGAACGACAACAATCAATAACAAATCAACAACATTTATAGCCTTGCCAGTTGGCATGGCATACATATTACTATATGTTGTCGACTTGTTGTTGATGTTGTTGTCTTCTTCTTATTATTATTCGTTAAACAGGTTGGGATTCTTTACTTAGAATCCATATATCTCCTTCAGCTTATCTCCCAATTTCTCACCTCTCAAGTCAGCGGCTATGATAGTGCCTTCTGGGTCGACGAGGAAGCTTGATGGAATAGATGTTATGCCGTAAGTTTTACCAGCGATAGTCTTCCATCCCTTGAGGTCGGAGAGGTGAATCCAAGGAATCTGCATGTCGTTGATAGCCTTCACCCAGCTTTCGAGTTTGCTGTCAAATGACAATCCCACAATGTTGAATCCCTTCGACTTGTACTTCTCGTAGGCAGCCTTCACGTTAGGCATCTCGCCACGGCACGGACCACACCACGAAGCCCAGAAATCGATGAGTACATAGTTGCCCTTGCCCAAATATTCAGACAACTTGTGTGGCTTGCCATCAACGGCGTTCTCTTCGATGTCAGCAAACTTCTTGCCTATGAATGCCATCTTCTTGGCAAGCACACTTACATAGCGCTTAGCACCAGTCAGCGCCGGATGGCTGGTATATACATGTTTGGCATCAAGCAACTCCTGCAATTCGGGGAACTCTAAGTCATAGATGAGGTCGCCAAGATAAACGGCAGGAATGAGGTTGTCAAGATTTTCCTTAACAATCTCCAGCTTGCGTGCGTTCATCTTCTCGTTGATGGCCTCCACCTGTGGCTGTATCTCTTTTACGATAGCCTTTATCTGTTCTTCAGATGCACCGTTCTTGTAGGCGTTGTCGTATTTATCGTATAGTGGTCGCATCTGCTCGCTGAATGCGTCCAACTCTGTGTCGTAAGCGTTGAGTTTGTTGTTGAGAGCCGAGCCATTGATGGTCTTCTTCTCCATGTTGGCGGTGATGGGAGTGCCGTCGTTGAAGAAAGGCATATAGCTAGATTGTGTCACGCTCAGTCCCAGCAGTGCGTCCTTGTCGGCGCTGCCCTTGATGGTGAATGTGCCGTTGGTCACGTTGATGCTGTCTGTTACACTTGGACGTGGTCCGTTGAGGCTCATGATGTACACTTTCTTTACGTCCGAAGGGCATGTACCCTTGATGCTGTAGTCTGTGGTCTGCTGTGCAAAGGCTGCGGTGGCTACAAATGCCATGGCAGCAGTGGTGATGATGTTATTCATATAATACATTAAATTTGTTTATTAATAATATGTGTGCGTAGCAATTGCATGTTGATTGCGGACATGCAAAAATACCTATTTTCTATCATAATGACAAATATTAGAACAAAACAATACGTCGTTTTGTTCGTTTTTTCGTTATTAATCTATATTTTTAGGAAACATTATTTATTTACAACTATCATTTTTTTGTGCTTTAATTATATTCCTATAACTTTGCACATGTTTAAACTATTTTATTAAAATTGATATATCAAATAAACAAATTATGGAAAAGAAAAAGCTCATTACTGGGATAGTAGCGGGTATTGTTGGACTTGCCCTTGTTGGCACCATCGCTTATCTCTATGTGAATCTTGACAATCAGAAGAAGGAAAACAAGGCTATGCAGGAACTCGCCGACCTCGACAAGAAGGAGATGGAGAACGAGTATCAGCAGTTTGCCAATCAATATAGCGAGATGAAGGCGCAGATAAGCAACGACTCTATCGTGGCGCAGCTCACTGCCGAGCAGGAGAAGACCGAACGTCTACTCAAGGAACTCAAAGATACTAAGGCTAACGATGCTCGCGAGATAGCACGTCTCAAGAAGGAGCTTGCCACTGTGCGTGCCGTATTGCGTAGCTATGTGCTCGAAATCGACTCGCTCAACCGTCTCAACCAGAACCTCACAGCCGAGAACTCACGCATTCGCGGACAGTATAGCGAGGCTACACGTCAGATAGAGGGTCTCAACACCGAGCGTGCGTCGCTCTCTGAGAAGGTGGCTATTGCCGCACAGCTCGACGCTACAGGCATCTCAATGCAGCTCAAGAACAAGAAGGGCAAGTCTACCGACAAAACTTCTAAGGCTAAGACCATACAGGTGAACTTCACTATTGCCAAGAACGTGACTGCACAGAACGGACAGAAGACATTCTATGTGCGCATCAGCACTCCGTCTGGCACAGTGCTAGGTGGTGGCGGCTCATTCAACTATCAGAACCGTTCGCTTGAGGCTTCGATGAAGAAGACTGTGGATTATGATGGACGTGAGACATCGCTGAGCACCTACTGGAATGTGTCGCAGTCGCTCATGGAAGGCACTTATCAGGTGAGCATCTTTGCCGACGGCAACATGATTGGTTCGCGCAGTTTCTCATTCAAGTAAGCACTTCTTAACACGATGGCATACGTTATGGTATGCCATACTATTTTTTATCATCAAGATGAAGCATAAACTTTTAATATTGGCCCTGGCGGTGTCTACCCTTCAGGCTCAGGCACAGCAAGTGCTTTCGCTCGACAGTTGTAGGGCGATGGCACTGCGCAACAACAAGACGCTTTCGGCGTCGCGCCTACAGCTCGACATGGCACACTACACCTCCAAGGCTGCTAAGACCAAGTATCTGCCACACATTAGTGCGCTCGGTGGCTACGAATTGACAAGCCGCCAGATATCATTGTTGAGCAAGGATCAGAAGTCGGCTCTGTCTCATGCTGGCACCAACGCTACTGGTGCGCTTCACAACGACCTTGCCGGAGCTCTCAGCAACCTTGCACAGCAGGGTATACTCACCCCCGACCAGGCTTCCTCGCTCGGAAATATGTTTGGACAGGTGGGTGGTAAGATTGGTGAGGCTGTCAATCACGTCGGACAGAAGTTTGTCGACGCGCTTAACACCGACACACGCCAGATGTATGCGCTCTCCGTGATGGTGACACAGCCCGTATACATGGGTGGAGCTATCACCGCAGCCAACAAGATGGCGCAAATAGCCGAGGAGATGGCGCAGAACAATATCAACTCCTCTACTCAGAACACTATCCACTCCATCGACAAAGCTTACTGGACTGTTGTGTCTGTCAATCACAAGAAGCGTCTCGCCGAGAGCTATCTCGCCGTGGTGAAGAAGCTCGACGACGATGTCAAGAAGATGATTGGCGAGGGCGTAGCTACACGTGCCGACGGACTCAAGGTGGACGTGAAGGTGAACGAGGCTGAGATGTCACTCACACAGGCTGAGAATGGACTTGCACTCTCCAAGATGCTGCTCTGTCAGTTGTGTGGCATGGATGTCGACTCCAACATTACGCTAGCCGATGAGGAAGCCGAGAATCTAGCTGCTATGGGCAACGAGGAGGAGGCAAGTCGTGAGATGGCTATGGAGAATCGTCCAGAACTGAAACTCTTGCAGAACTCCGTAGACCTCAGTCGCCAAGCCACTAAGTTGGTGCGTGCCGCATACATGCCACAGGTTTTGCTCACAGGCGGTTATCTCGCCACCAATCCTAATGTATACAATGGTTTCGAGCGCAAGCTCTCTGGCGTTTGGAATGTCGGCGTGATGGTGCGTGTGCCTTTGTGGAACTGGATGGAGGGTACATATAAGGTACGTGCCAGCAAGATAGCCTCGTCTATCGTCGAACTTGAGAAGGACGACGTGCGTGAGAAGATAGAGCTACAAGTGAGCCAGAGCCAGTTCAAGGTGAAGGAGGCCAACCGCCGACTCGCCATGGCTACCAAGAATGTGGAGAACGCCGAGGAGAATCTGCGTTGTGCCAACCTCGGATTCAAGGAAGGTGTCATACAGACTACCGATGTTATGGCTGCACAGACAGCGTGGCTACAGGCTCAGTCGCAGAAGATAGATGCCGAGATAGATGTCAAGCTAAGCCAGGTGAACCTCAAGAAGGCTCTCGGTGTATTACAGTAACAACACTATATAAAAACTATTATGTCAGAAAAATCACAACATAAGAACATTATCATCACTGCCGCTTGCTCCACTGCTGTGGTGGCGGCGGTAGCCATCATTGGCGCACTGTCGCTCAAGCAGGAACCCGAAGTGATTCAGGGTCAGGTGGAAGTGTCCGAATATCGCGTGTCGAGCAAGGTGCCCGGACGCATCCTCGAACTCCGTGTCAAGGAGGGCGATTATGTCAAGGCGGGCGACACACTCGCCATTCTCGATGCACCCGAGGTGCGTGCCAAGATGGAACAGGCACGCTCGGCTGAGAACGCTGCCTCGGCTATGGACGAGATGGCTAACAATGGAGCACGCAAGGAACAGGTGCGTGCTGCGTTTGCCGTGCTACAGCAGGCTAAGGCTGGACTCGACATCGCTAAGAAATCGTATACACGTGTGCAGCGTCTTTTCGACGAGGGAGTGATGACAGCACAGAAGCGCGACGAGGCTTTTGCCAACTACAAGGCTTATGAGGCACAGGTGAAGGCAGCGCAGAGCCAGTACGACATGGCTGTCAACGGTGCACGTGCTGAGGAGAAGAAGGCTGCTGCCGCACAGGTGAGCCGTGCTAAGGGCGCTGTGGCTGAGGTCAACTCATACATACACGAGACAATGCAGATTGCCCAGATGTCAGGTGAGGTGAGTGATGTCTATCCTAAGGTAGGCGAACTCGTTGGCACTGGTTCGCCCATCATGTCTGTATCTATCATGGACGACATCTGGGGTACATTTAATGTACGCGAGGATCAGCTCGACGGTATGAAGATAGGCAGTGTCATCAAAGCTTACGTGCCTGCATATAGTCGCGAGATACGCATGAAGGTCTACTACATCAAGGATCAAGGCTCATACGCTGTGTGGAAGGCTACGAAGTCCAACGGACAGTACGACCTCAAGACGTTTGAGGTGAAGGCGCGTCCTATTGACAAGATTGAGGGACTGCGTCCTGGCATGTCGTTAGTGCTCAAGAAGTAAAAACATAAACATTTGTATATACTTTAGTTTCACCAATGTCCCATTCTGAAAAAGACAATCCAACAACACATACCAGCCTGGGGCTAAGGCTCCTATCCATCATCTTGCGTGAGTGTCGACGACTCAAGTCCAACCGTGTCTATCTCTTCTCAATGGTGGTTTTCCCAATATTCGTGACATTCTTCTTCACGTCGCTAATGCACGAGGGACAGCCACAGGACATGCCAGTGGGTGTTGTCGACCTAGACAACTCTGCCACTACGCGCAAGATGACACGCATGCTCGACTCGTTCCAGTCGTCTAAGGTGGTAGCTCATTATCCCACGTTCGACGCGGCTCGGCTCGCCATGCAGCATAATGAGATTTACGGATTTCTGTATTTCCCCAAGGGCACCACGTCCGACCTACTTGCATCACGTCAGCCTAAGGTGAGCTACTACTATAGCTACGCCTCGCTGACGGCAGGCTCGCTTGTGTTCAAGGACTTGAAGACCGTCGCCACACTCGGCACGGCTGGTGTGGGCAAGTCGGTGATGACAGCCAAGGGCTACACCAACGACCAGATAATGTCGTTCTTGCAACCCGTCGTCATCGATTTGCATCCTGTAGGCAACCCATGGCTCAACTACAATGTCTATCTCTCGACAATGCTTGTGCCTACGTGTCTGCTACTCTTCATATTCCTTGTCACTGCCTATTCTATGGGCTCTGAACTGAAGATGAACACGGCGAGTGAATTATATGCCCGTGTCGAAGGCAATCCCTTCATAGCTGTCATGGGCAAGATGATTCCGCAAGCCATTATTTGGCTCATCATAATGCTTGGCTACCTATACTATACGTTCGGCATTCTCGACTTCCCCCATCCTGGAGGTTGGGGTAGCATCATCGCCCTCGGTGTGCTGACGGTATTGGCGGCACAGGGCTTCGGAGTGTTCATGTTCGGACTCTTCCCGTCTATGCGTATGGCTATGAGCATGTGCTCGTTGTGGGGTGTGCTCAGTTTTTCGATGGTGGGTACGGCGTTCCCGACGCTCGCTATGGACCCTGCCTTGCAGTCAATGGCGCAGCTGTTCCCCATGCGCCACTTCTTCATCATCTACGAGATAGTGGTGTTTGGTGGCAATCCGTGGACAGATGTGGCTCTCAATGTGGCTGCCTTAGCCTTCTTTGCCGGTGCTCCAGCATTCGTGATGATGCGCATAGGCAAGGCATTCAGAGAATACGTATACATGGAATAATATTCAGTTGTCAACGATATTAAACAATGAACAAGATAACAACATTCTGGGAGGACACCGCCAAGGTGTGGCTGCACGAGATGCGCGACATGTTCAAGGATGAGGGAGCGTTGCTCTTTGTCATCCTTTTGCCGCTTGCCTACCCTATACTCTACTCGTGGATATACAACAACGAGGTGGTGCGAGAGGTGCCTGTGGCGGTGGTAGACAACTCCCACAGCCAGACGAGTCGCGAGTTTGTGCGCCATGTCGATGCCTCGCCCGACGTTCAGGTGGCTGCCTATTGCAACAACCTTGAGGAGGCGAGCCGTCTTGTTGGCAAGCAGGATGTCTATGGCATCATCCTATTGCCTGAGGATTTCGACCGTCAGCTTAGGCGAATGCAGCAGGCTCACGTCAGTGTCTACTGTAACATGGGACTCATGCTCACCTACAAGGCTATATTCCAGACATGCACTGCCGTGGCTGCTGATATGAACGCCAACATACAGATATCACGTTCGGGCAACTACACCACACGCGACGACCAACTGACTACTACTCCAATGCAGATTAGCGATGTGCCTATATTCAACAATACAGGTGGATATGGCAATTTCATTCTGCCTGGTGTGCTTGTTCTCATTATTCAGCAGGTGCTCTTGCTCGGTATTGGCATTGCCTACGGCACAAGCTACGAGAAACGACGCTTTTCACGTCTCACACCGATGTATGAGCGCCCATTCGGACTTGCACGCATCATGATAGGACGCACGATGGGATTTTTCGTTCTCTTCTTGCTCATAGCCACATGGGTGTTGCTGGCAGTGCCACGTCTGTTCCACTTTGTGCAGATGCTGCATGCCTACGACTTCGCCCTTTTTGTAGTGCCCTATCTGCTTGCCTGCATCTACTTTGCTATCACCTTCTCGTATGTCATTCGTCAGCGTGAGAATGTCATGTTGCTTGTGGTGTTCACCTCTGTGCCCTTCCTCTTTATGTCGGGTGTGTCGTGGCCTAAGAGCAACATCCCAGAATTCTGGCAGTGGTTTTCATGCCTCTTCCCTTCCACATTTGGCATACAGGGTTTCATCAAGATGAACACCCTCGGCGGAGTCTTTGGCGACATCATCCCCGAAGTTAAGGCTATGTGGATGCAAGCAGTGGTATATGGAGTATTGGCAACGTTGGTGACACGTTGGCAAGTAAGTAAATGTGATAAGTGATACAATGAAAATAAAGGCAAAAAACAAAAAAAAGTCGCTGAATTTCAGCGACTTTTTTGTTAGGGTGGAGCTGGTGGGATTCGAACCCACGTCCAAACAGGGAAACCATATGCTTTCTACATGCTTATTCC